>CAZFJB010000051.1:0-7691 GCA_964519775.1 uncultured Oscillibacter sp. | reverse complement strand
AGCATTTCTTATGAGAATTGGCTCTTTCGCCATACCCTATTTTTAGTTTACCACACTTTGTGGCTTTTGAAAAGGAATTCCTTACGGACAACCAGTGACCTGCTGATTACGAATCAGCTGCTCTACCGACTGAGCTACAGTAGCATATCTGATTTTCAAACGACAAGAGGGGCAGGACACTCAAGCTAAGAAATTATAGCATAAGTTTTTCACTCCGTCAACCCATTAATTTGCGCCTTTCCCGGCCTTCTTCGGGGATAATACAGAGAGTATACTCACAGATCTGGGGTATGAGAAAAGTTTGGCATTTTGCCATCTTTACAAATGGGGAATCCCGGTTCAAAGGTTTATTTTTTGTTAAAAGTCATCTGTTTCGGGGGAAAAATGTTTTTCACGGCGGACACGCCCCGGCTCAATAACTTTACATAAGCTGAAGGATAATTTTTGTTTACAAACAGTTATTCACATTTTCCACAGAGTTTTCAACATCCGATTTTCCTTTATATTTCAACAGTTTCAGCGATTTTTGGCCCGATTTTCGCAAACCCGCAAACCCAATTTCCGCCTCCTTCGTTTTTTGAAATCCGATTTACATAATCCATATCCTTTTGGCATTTTGTGCCGAAAACCTCTCTTTTTCCCCCTTGACAAACCGCCCCGGCAAAGGGGCGATCGGCGGGTGTAAATGTTCCTGTTTACGATCAGCGAACGAACATCCGAACGGCTCTTGTGACGCAAAAAAGAACGACCGGCTTGCTCACGCAAACCGGTCGCTTTTTTCATTTTATCAAAGCTGCTTGACCGTGTAGTAAACGGCCAGGGCGAACACCACGGCGGCCAGGGCCCAGATGGCGTAATAGGAAAAGCCGGAGATCAGCACCGCCGCCGCCAACGCTGCGGCGGACACACCGCAGGCCACATACACCGGGATCTTGTCCGCCCGGGCGGGGAGGAGCTTGCCCAGCTTCCCGGCCTTGCAGAGAAGGGCCAGCACCAGGACTGCCAGCAGATACACGATGACCAGCGCCTTGACCACGCCGCCCACACGGATGTGGGAGCCGTAGCGCCGGAAGCCCCACAGCGCCAGGAGGGAAACACCCAGCACCGTCAGCGCCAGGGCACACTCCCGGTCGTAAAGCGCCCAGAGGACACCCAGCAGCATCACCACAGGGACCAGAATGGTCATCAGGGACAGCGTGGACATATTCCAGCGGACCAGCGCCGAGGCGACACCCATGAAAACGCCGAAGCCGGCCACGAACCACCGGTCTCCGCTCTTTTTGTCGCTCCGCTTTCTGCCGCTGAGCGCCAGCAGAGCGCCAACCACCGCCAAAACGGCGCCCAGGGCCACCAGGACCCACAAATAGGTATCGTACCAGGCGATACGGGCAAGATCGGAATTCGCGTTCACATAAAAGCGGCGGACGATCAGCAGATACAACTCCGCCACACAGCCTGCCAGGAAGAATTTCATCGCGCCGTTCATCTGATCGTCCTTCCGGGCGGCCTTTATCTTTTTGTTGGGATTTTTGGCCATCTATTCAAACCTCCGGGGTGATATTTCTTAAATAGCGGGATATTCCCGCCGACACACGTTAGTAGTATAGCAGACTGCTCCTCATTTTGCAAGGGAAACCTTCGTCGTTTTATTTGCTTTTTTGCCGCATCCTTGGTATACTGGAGAACACGATCCTGACAGCGGGAGGACACCATGAAACGGTTCTCAATTTTAATATGGATCGCGGCCCTGTGTCTGACGGGCTGCGGGCAGAAAACGACGGAAGCTTCCGCCCAGATCTTTGCCATGGATACGGTGATGTCTATCACAGCCTATGGCAAGGGCGCCGAGGCGGCGGTCAGCGAGGCGGAGGGGCAGATCCACGCCCTGGAGGCCAAGCTCTCCCGGACGCTGCCGGAGAGCGACGTGACCCGTATCAACGAAAACGGCACGGCCCCCACGACCGGCGTCAGCGCCGGAGCCCGGGACCTGCTGGCGGCGGCGGCGGAATACAACCGCGCCACGGTCGGGGCCTTTGACATCACGGTCGCCCCGGTGATGGATGCCTGGGGCTTCACCGGTGACAGCTACCGGGTGCCCTCTCAGGTGGAATTGGACGAACTGCTGCCCCTGGTGGACAGCCGGCAGCTTGCCTTTGCGGAAACGCCGGAATATTCCATCACCCTTGGTGAGGGACAGGCCATTGATCTGGGCGGCATCGCCAAAGGGTATACCTCTGATCTGGTGGAGATATGCTTCCGGGCCAACGGCACCGAAAGCGCCATGATCTCTTTGGGCGGCAACGTGTTCGTGCTGGGCACGAAGCCGGACGGCACCGACTGGCGGGTGGGCATCCGGGACCCCCGGAATGATGGCGGTCTGGCGGTGATCCTGCCCCTGCGGGATGCTTACGCCATTACCTCCGGCGGCTACGAGCGGTATTTTGAGGAAAACGGAAAGAGCTATCACCACATCATCGACCCGGCCACCGGGTATCCGGCAGACAGCGGACTGCTGTCCGTCACGGTGGTGGCGGACGCCAACGGCGCTGACGGAGCCGGTGCCGGAAACGGAACCATGTGCGACGCCTTCTCCACCGCCCTGTTCGTCATGGGAGAGGAAAAGGCCCTGGATTTCTGGCGGACCAGCGGGTATGATTTTGAATTGGTGCTGATCACGGCGGACGACCGGGTGGTCATCACCGAGGGTCTTGCAGACAGCTTTGAGAAAGTGGAGGACAGCGGATACACCTATGAAACGGTCTCCTGAGTTAAAACCGAATCTGTGGGACGGACTGGTGGTGCTGGCTGTGGCGGTCCTGGCCGTGTTCGCCGCCCTGACCGTCTGGCAGGACGGCGGCGGGACCGGCCCCCTGACGACGGTGGTCACCGCCGACGGTGTGGAGATCGACCGCTTCGCCCCCGCTGACCTGGCGGAAGCCCCCCGGACGTACACCTGTAACGGCGTGACACTGACGGTGGAGACGGCGGGTGGAAACGACGTCCGGGTCCGCGCCTCCGACTGTCCCACCCAGGACTGCGTCCACACCGGGGCCATTTCCGGCAACGGCCAGAGCATCGTATGTCTGCCGGGGCGGATCATCATCCAGCTCACCGGCGGGGCGGCGGACAACTCCGCCGTGGACGTTGTGATCGGTTAGGAGGGCGGCTATGAAACTGACAACCAGGCAGTTGACCCTCTGCGCCGTATTGACGGCCCTGGCCTTAGCGCTGAGCTATTGTGAGAGCTTCCTCCCCCTGACACTGCTGATCCCCCTGCCCGGTGTGAAGCTGGGTCTTGCCAACATCGTGACAGTGTTCGCCCTGTACGCCCTGGGCCCCGGTGAGGCGCTGCTGATTTTAACGGGCCGATGCCTGCTGGGGGCGCTGTTCGCCGGGAACATGAACGCGCTGCTCTACTCTCTGCTGGGCGGCTTTTCCGCTATGCTGGTGATGATCCTTCTCTCCCGGCTGCGGAAGCTGTCTATTTATGGCGTATCCATCGGCGGGGCGGCAGGCCACAACTGCGGACAGATCGCCGCGGCCATGCTGACGCTGGGCAGCACTGCTCCCCTTTATTATCTCCCCTTCCTGCTGCTGGCCGCCCTCCTTACCGGAACGGTGACAGGCGTGGCGGCTGCGGGCCTTTTCCGGGCGCTGAAACATACGCCGATCCTGGAGTAACAGCGCGCCCTCCGGCGCATAGTATGGATCGACACATCGGAGGAAGGATACTATACTGAATCAATTATGAAAAAATATGCTTTGAAAACCTGTTGTTGTGAGACACAGGACGGCTGAGCTGCCAGGGGCAGACGCAGGCGTCCGTTTTGGTGTGCCTGTGTCTTGCGGCAGATGCTTTCAGAAGCGGTGTGCAGGACGCACACCGCTTTTTTCTATTCTTTTAAAGGAATCACCCCATCCCTTTCAGGGAAAATCATTGAGTCAGGAGGAATTATGATGAATTTCACTCAGCTTGTGGGCAATACCCACATGATCCGCATCCGCTACACGCTGGACGGCCGGGAGGGCACGGTTTACGCCAAGCTGGAGTTTTACAATCTCACCGGCAGCATCAAGGACCGCATCGCCGCCCATATCCTCACCAAAGCCTCTGCCAATGGAACCTTGCGTCCCGGTCAGCCCATTGTGGAGATGACCAGCGGCAACACCGGCATCTCCTTCGCCGCCCTGGGGGCACTGACCGGCCACCCGGTCCACATTTTCATGCCGGACTGGGCCAGTGAGGAGCGAAAAAAACTGATGCGGATGTACGGCGCGGCGCTGCACACTGTCTCCCGGGAAGCAGGCGGCTTCACCGCCGCCCTGGAGGGGGCCCGGGCCATGGCGGAGAAGATCGGCGCCTTCCAGCCCCGGCAGTTTGAAAATCAGGATAACCCGGAGGCCCACTCTCTCACCACCGGGCCGGAGCTTCTGCGCCAGCTCCCGGAGATCACAGATTTTGTGGCGGGCGTCGGCTCCGGCGGCACGCTGATGGGTGCCGCCCGGTATTTGAAAGAGCGCCGCCCGGTCCGGGCCGTGGCGGTGGAGCCGGATACGGTCCCTCTGCTCTCCGGCGGCACGGTGAAGGGCCCCCACCTCATTGAGGGCATCGGGGACGACTTCATCCCCGCCATCGTGGACCGGCGGATGATCGACGATGTGGTCCGTGTCCGGGACCTGGACGCCATTGCCATGGCGGCAAAGCTAGGCCGGGAGCTGGGACTGGGCGTGGGCATCTCCTCCGGGGCCAATTTCCTGGGGGCCGTGCTGCAAAATGTGGAGCCGGGACGGCAGGTGGCCACTGTGTTCGCCGACGACAGCAAAAAATACCTCTCCACCCTGCTCTCCGACCCGCCGGCGGAGACGGCGGACCTCTGGACCAGCCGCATCCGACTTTTAGGGTATGACCCTGTGTAATTTCCTGTGACCACCCTTGCGAACGGCTCCACTCTGTGTTAAAATTGGAGGGTATTCGCGCGATTCGGCGGACCATGACCGGCGGCCCCGCCCTTCCATATTCCCACACAGGAGGAAAAACTATGATCCGCACCGTTTTATTGGACCTGGACGGCACGCTGACGGATTCCCGGGAGGGGATCATCAACTCCGTGAAATACACCATTGAAAAGCTGGGCGGCACCGTGCCGGATCAGGAGACGCTGCTGCGGTTCATCGGCCCGCCGCTTCAGGATTCCTTTATGGAATACTGCGGCTACGACCGGGAGACGGCCCTTCGGGGCGTGGCTGTGTTCCGGGAGTGGTATGTGCCGGTGGGACAGTATGAAAACACCCCGGCTCCCGGAATGAAAGAGGTGCTGGAGCGCCTAAAGGCCAAAGGCTACGCTCTGGCGCTGGCCTCCTCCAAGCCGGAGGCCCTGTGCGTGAGCATCTGTCAGCGCTTTGGCTTTACCCCGTCCCTGCTGACCATCACCGGCAGCCCGGAAGGGGCCGACTGGAGCAAGGCGGAAGTCATCCGGGAGGCCATGCGCCGCCTGGGGCTGGGGGAGGCCGACAAGCCCTCCATCCTTATGGTGGGCGACCGGAAGTACGATGTGCTGGGCGCGACGGAATGTGGCCTTGCCTGCGCGGGCGTGGAGTTTTTTGACTACGCCGCCCCCGGTGAGCTGGCTTCCGCCGGCGCCGCAGTCGTTGTCAAAACAGCGGAAGAGCTGGAAGCGTATATCCTGAGCCATTGATCTCTCCACGGGACAGACCGCCGGTCTGTCCCGTTTTGCCGGTTTTGCGCCGAATATTCAGAAATCTGTTTACATTTTGGAAAAAGATCACTATAATATGGGTGATCTTGCCATGCGAAAGCATGGCAAAATATGGAAACACGCCATTTTCCCGCTCCCGCGGAGCCGCTGAAAATGACGCGCGAAAACTTCATGCACAGTCCTTTTGCCGCGTTTCGCGGTATGCCTGAACGCATGAAGTTTTATACCGGGAGGAGACGATTATGCCTCATTCACAGTCCTATGACGCCCTCCGGCGGCGGGTCTGTTCCATTATCGACATCGGCACGGCTGAGGATCTGCCCAGCCGCGCTTACGACATTCTCTATACCCTGGTGATCCTGCTGAATTTGGCGGTGACCATCGCCTACACCTTTGACGAGGCGGAGCTGCGCCACGGGCCGCTGCTGCTGGACATTGAGGCGATCACTGTGGCCTTTTTCGCCGTGGACTGCGCCCTGCGGGTGTGGACGGCCAAGCTCCGTGCCCCCAACGCGCCGGAGTGGCGGGCCGTTTGCGGCTATCTGTTCTCCTTCTCCGGCATCATCGACCTTTTGAGCTTTCTCCCTTACTATCTGCCGGTGTTTTTCCCCGCCGGGGCCGTGGCCTTTCGGATGTTCCGGGTGGTGCGGATCTTCCGGCTCTTCCGCATCAACGCCTACTACGACTCTCTCAATGTCATCACCCAAGTGCTCACCGGCAAGGCCCAGCAACTGCTCTCCTCCGTATTCATCATCCTGGTGCTGATGATCGCCTCCAGTCTTTGTATGTACTCTCTGGAGCACGAGGCCCAGCCGGAGGTATTCTCCAACGCCTTCTCCGGCATCTGGTGGTCCGTGTCTACCCTGCTGACCGTGGGCTACGGCGATATTTACCCCATCACCACCATGGGTAAGGTCTTCGGCATCTTCATCACCTTCCTGGGAGTAGGCATGGTGGCCATCCCCACCGGTATCATCTCCGCCGGCTTCGTGGATCAGTATTCCCGCATCAAGCGGATCAGTGAGTACGGCATGGAGTCGGACGTGCATTTCATCCGCATCCACCTGACCCAGCGGGACCGCTGGGCCAACACCGCCATCCGGGACCTGGGACTGCCGGAGGGCGTCATCGTGGCAGCCATCCAGCGGGGACGCGATATCATCGTGCCCCGGGGCGATGTGGTGCTGCTGCCGGGGGACAGTTTGGTGCTGGGAGCGGAATCCTATGAAGAGGATGAGCGCATCCAGCTCAAGGAGATCGTGCTGCAGGCCCAGCACCCCTGGAACGGCCACGCTATCCGGGATCTGGACATCTCCCGCCAGACGGTGATCGTCATGGTCAGCCGCCGGGGCCGGATGCTGATCCCCAGAGGCAGTCTGGTGCTGCTGGCCGGAGACAAGGTGATCCTTTATACACAAAGCCACCTGCCCAACGCCCACGATATCACCATTGACTGACAAAAGCTGACAAAGGAGGCCGCTATGGCTGACGATATGAGAACCCTGGGCTATATCTGCCCGCAATGCGGTGCCCCGGTGATGGGCGCCCGGTCCATCTTCGCACTGGAGGCGTCTGACGCGGAGATCGTCTGTGGGTGCGGCAAAAGCGTGCTGCACACCAAGTATGACGGCGAGAATTACCGGCTGCTGGTCCCCTGCGGAAGCTGCGGCCAGACCCACGAGGCCCTCTGCCCGCCGGAGCGGATGCTGAAAGGGGCCACCGCCCTTAGCTGCCCGGATTCCCGGCAGTTCTGCTGCTTCATCGGAGACGAGGGCACTGTGGAGCATCACCTGCGGGAGGCTTCCATCCTCCGCTCCAAGGAACAGGCCCAGGAGAAAAGCGGCGAGGCGGAGGCCTTTACCGATAACGTCATCATGTATGAGTTCCTCTCGGAGCTGCGGGACATCGCCGCCCGGAAGGACGGCATCACCTGCGGCTGCGGCAGCCGCCGCTACGCCATGGAGATCCGCCGGG
>CAZFJB010000050.1:0-7698 GCA_964519775.1 uncultured Oscillibacter sp. | reverse complement strand
GCCTGACAGACCGCCTGCAGACAACGGAAACGGTGCGGCGGCGGTTCGTGTCCGATGCCAGCCATGAGCTGAAAACGCCGCTGGCGGCCATCCGCCTGCTGACTGACTCCATTTTGCAGACGGAGAATATGGACCCGGAGACCACCCGGGAATTTGTGGCGGACATCGGCAGCGAGGCGGAGCGCCTGAGCCGCATTACCGAGGATCTGCTGCGGCTGACGAGGCTGGACAGCGGCTTGATGGACAAGCCCGAGATCGTGGACACGGTGCCGGTGCTGGAGCAGGTGATGCGGATGATGAGTCTGCTGGCCCAGGAAAAGGGAGCGGAGCTGACCTACCGGACGGAGGGCGACTGCACGGTGCTGGCCACCAAGGGTGAGGTCCATCAGGTGATCTACAACCTGACGGACAACGCCGTGAAATATTGCGGGAGCCGGGGGATCATCCGGGTGAAGCTGCTGCGGGAGGGAGACGACGTGGTGCTGACCGTGGCGGACAACGGTCCCGGCATCCCGGAGGAGGACCTGCCCCGGATCTTCCAGCGCTTTTACCGGGTGGATAAGGCCCGGTCCCGGGCCGCCGGCGGCACCGGATTGGGGCTGTCCATCGTACAGGACACGGTGGTGAAGCGGGGCGGCACGGTTTCGGCCGCCAACCGACCTGACGGCGGCGCGGTGTTCACCGTGCGCTGGCCCGGAGCGAAGGGGGGGCGGAGAGCATGAAAAAGCGCTGGCCGGCAGTGGCGCTGTGCGCCCTGCTGCTTATTGGGATCGGCTGCGCCGTAGGGACCGCCCCCGTTCGCCAGGAGCCGGAAGGGATGGTCTATCAGCTCTACTTCACGGTCCGTGACCTGACGGAGGCGGACGGCGGAGACGCCCTGCAAACGGAGGAGTACGTTCTGGACGATCAGACCCGCCCGCCGGAGGAGACGGCCCGGCTGCTGATCGAGGCGCTGCTGCGGGGGCCGACAGACCCGGCGCTGACGAGCCCGATCCCCGGCGGCACGACGCTGGCGGCGCTGGAGCGGCAGGGGACAGAGGTCCATGTGGACCTCTCGTCCGACTACGGGAGCCTCTCCGGCGTGGCCCTTTCCCTGGCGGACTACGCCATCACCATGACGCTGACCCAGCTCCCGGACGTGGCCCGGGTGCGGATCACGGTCCGGGGGGAGGATCTGGACTACCGGAGCCGCCAGGTGTTTCTGGCACGGGACATCCTGCTGGCCCCCAAGGAGGATGTGATCAGCACGGTGCGGGCAAGGCTCTATTTCCCGGGCGAGGACGGCGTGCTGACGGAGGAGGCCCGGACGCTGAGCCTTTACGAGGGCGACACCCAGGGCGGCGTGGTGATCCGGGCGCTGGAAAACGGCCCGGAGACCAAGGGCCTGCAAAGCGTGGTGCCGGAGGGATTCAAAGTCCGCAAGGTGTGGGCGGAAGAGGGAACGTGCTATGTGAGCCTCTCTTCGGCTCTGTTGGAGGGCCAGCCGGACCCGGCGGCCCTGGAGCGGGTCATCGGGGCGCTGGAGGGGTCGCTGCTGTCGCTGGAATCCGTGGAGGCGGTGCGCTTCCTGGTGGACGGCGAATTTGCCGAGACCTACGGACCGGTGACTCTGCCGGGGAACATAGGACCGGACATGGAGTGACGGCCCCGGAGCCTGATATGCCGAATACAGCGGGAAAACGCCCCGGCAGATCTCTGCCGGGGCGTTTGGGATCATCGATAAAGCGTCCATATTCCCACAATGGGAGGAAAGAGTGTGTGCGGGAAAACCAGGAAGGTTGTCCCGCGTCATTTCAATCGATAGATTCAACGGGACGAAACCCTTCGTCCCGTTGAATCTATCCCGGCAGATCTCTGCCGGGGCGTTCTTCGGCGTTTTTTACTGCGATAAAATACAGTGAAAACCCGATCGAATGATCGGATTTTTCCTTGCAATGGAAAAGCCCCTGTGATAAAATGAACACGAAGCAGCAATGGATCCATAGCTGCGAGTCCGTTTATGTGAGGGGGAGTGGTATGCCGCTCAAAGGAAAACAGCCCAGCGGGCTGCTGACTCAACAGAAGATGCTGCGCTCCGCGGTGATGTTGTTTATGGAAAAGGGCTATGAAGGCGCCACCACGGCGGAGATCGCCCGGGGCGCGGGCATGACGCCCAGTTCCTTTTTCCGCGCGTTTCCCAATAAGGAAGCGCTGCTTCTGGAACTGACGAAATGGATCTTTGACGGGCAGTACGATCTGGCCCGGAAGATCAGCGGGGCAGAGGACCCGACGATGATCAGCGCGGTGGAGGCCGGACTGGAGCTGCAAACGGCGGAGATGAGCGAGCCGCTGCGGGAGCTGTACGTCATGGCGTATACGCTGCCCACCACCAGCCGTTACATCTACCGTGCCATGACGGAGCGGCTGTACCGGGATTTCGGCTCCTATATGCCGGGAGCAACGGCCAAGGATTTTTACGAGATCGAGATCGCCTGCGCCAATATGCTGCGGGGCTACATGGTGACCCCCTGCGATGTATATTTTACCATCGAGTCCAAGATCAGCCGCTTCCTGGACTGCGCGCTGAAGCTGGTGTGCGTGGAAGAGGCGCGGCGCAAGACGATCATTGACGCCACGCTGGCCATGGACCTCCGCACGACGGCGGAGGAGATCCTGCGCTCCACCGTCAAAAAAGTGGAAGAGGGGCAGCCCATCACAGGTCAGTTGATCTATTGACAAAAGACGGAGATTTTCCCAAAATATGAAATACCGGGGAGCAGCCGCTCCCCGGTATTTTTTCGCGCTTTTTCTGTTTGACGGTCAAACCATAGGGCAGCAGCCCTCACAGTGTTCGCAGTTGGGGAACTGGCCGGGATCGTAAGCGATCCCATTGCGGTCGTAATAATCCTTCACCGCCGCCTTGATGGACTCCTCCGCCAATACGGAGCAGTGGAGCTTGTGGGCCGGCAGACCGCCCAGGGCGTCCACCACCTGACGGTTGGTGACGGCCAGGGCCTCTTCGATGGTCTTGCCCTTGATGAGCTCCGTGGCCATGGAAGAGGAGGCAATGGCGCTGCCGCAGCCGAAGGTCTCAAATTTTACGTCTTCAATGCGGTCGTCTTTGATCTTCAGGTACATTTTCATAATGTCGCCACACTTGGCGTTGCCCACTTCGCCTACGCCGTCAGCGTCGGGGATCTCGCCGACGTTCCGGGGATGGGTGAAATGATCCATGACGGTTTGTGTATAAAGTGCCATATTTCTTACCTCCAAGGTCACAGCATAAATGCCTTTTTTCCGCTGACAAGATCCTTCCAGACCGGGGACATCTCCCGCAGATAGGCCACCACCCGGGGGACCTCTTCCAGGATGCGGTCCACTTCTTCCGCTGTGTTCCACTCGCACAGGCTCAGGCGCAGGGAACCGTGGGCCACCTCATGGGGGCGGCCGATGGCCAGCAGCACATGGCTGGGGTCCAGAGAGCCGGAGGTGCAGGCGCTGCCGGAGGAGACGCAGATCCCCACCTGGTCCAGCAACAGCAGCAAACTCTCGCCCTCGATGCCCTCAAAGCAGAAGTTCACATTGCCGGGGAGCCGGTGGACCGGGTCACCGTTGAGGGCGCTGTGGGGGATCTGGGAAAGGCCGGCGATGAGCCGGTCCCGGAGAGAGGAGACCTTGGCGGCGTTTTCGTCAATATGGTCACAGGCTTCTTTTAGCGCGGCGGCAAGGCCCATGATACCGGGGACGTTTTCCGTGCCGGCCCGTTTGCCCCGCTCCTGGGCGCCGCCCTCAATGAGATTGGTCAGGGGGATGCCCTGGCGGGCGTACAGCACGCCCACGCCCTTGGGACCGTGGAACTTGTGGCCGGAGAGGGAGAGAAGGTCAATGTTCTGCGCTTTCACATCGATAGCAAGGTGTCCCGCCGCCTGCACGGCGTCCGTGTGGAAGAGGACGCCCTTTTCCTTGCAGACCGCGCCGATCTCCGGGATGGGCAGGATGGAGCCGATCTCGTTATTGGCGTACATAACGGTGACCAGGCAGGTATCCGGCCGAATGGCGGCGGCCACCTGCTCCGCTGTCACGGTGCCCAAGGGGCCCACCGGCAGCAGCGTGACCTCAAAGCCCTCGTTCTCCAAACGCTTCAGGGAATGGAGAATGGCGTGATGCTCAAAGGCGGTGGAGATGATGTGCTTTTTGCCCTTCCGGGCGCCGATTTTGGCGGCGGAGAGAAGGGCCTGGTTGTCTGCCTCGCTGCCGCCGGAAGTGAAGTAAATTTCACGGGGGGTACACCCAAGGCACCCGGCCACAGTCTCCCGGGCGCTTTGCAGGGCCTCGGCGGCTTCCTGGCCCAGTTGATAGAGGCTGGAGGGGTTGCCGTAGCAGGATTCCATATAGGGCAGCATGGCGTGGATGGCCGTGGGACTCATTTTGGTGGTTGCCGCGTTGTCGGCGTAAATGGTCATAAAGGGACCTCCTTTTTGATCCGCTGTATGAAGGAACAACAGCTATAAACATATTTATTTAGTATGTTTATAGCATATAATAATAAACCTATCTTGTCAATAGGCTTATTAAAAAATCATACGGATCGATTTTCCGACTGGGCCAGCAGATCCTCCAGGGAGACGCTGTCCAGATAGCCCTGGATCAGCGTGCCCAGCATTTCCCAGACCGGGAGAGTCTGGCACATTCCAGCCCGGGGGCAGGTGTTCTCCTCGCTTTCCAGACAGGCCACCGGGGCCAGCGACCCCTCCGCCAGGCGCAAGATCTCGCCCACGGAGTAGTCCTTTGCGGGGCGGCAAAGCCGGTAGCCGCCGCCTTTGCCCCGGACGCCCTCTACCAGGCGGCCCTTTACCAGCAGGGCAATGATACTTTCCAGATATTTTTCGGAGATCTCCTGCCGCTGGGCGATGAGGGGCAGGGGAAGGGGGCGGGCGTTCTGATCCTGGGCCAGTTCCAACATGACCCGCAGGGCATAGCGGCCTTTGGTGGATATGAGCATGAGAAGACCTCCTCTCTATATAAACCTATTATACAGCTATGTTTTATGGAAAGCAAGTACTTTCGTGATGTTCCTCCGGGCAGACATCCAGGACCCGCAGACAGCCCTCCGACACGGAAAAGCGGATCTCCAGACCGGCGAAGGGGAAGCCGTAGACCCGGTCCGGGTCGTTGTGATAGTGGGGGCGGGGGTCCTGGGCAAGAACGCCCCGCAGGGCCTCCCGGCGGTCAGCGGGGACGCGTTCCAACAGCTCCGGCGGGATGGTGACATCCAGCGCGGCACCGGCCGACACGGCGGCAAAGCCCCCTAGAGCCTCCGGGTGGCTGTCAGCATAGGGAATGTAGGGCTTGATGTCCAGAATGGGAGTGCCGTTTACCAGGTCCGCGCCCCGGACTTTCAAAATGGGTCCATCGGTGGTCTGGGCGATGCCGGAAAGCTCCACGCAGGAAAGGGCGATGGGATTGGGCCGGAAGGGCGAGCGGGTGGCAAAGACCCCCATGCGGACGTTGCCGCCCAGCCGGGGCGGGCGGACCGTGGGGGACCAGGTCTCCCGGATGGCCCGGTCAAAGACCCAGATGAGCCAGATGTGGGAGAAATCCTCCAGACCCCGGAGGGCGTCCGGGTTCCGGTAAGGCGGCGCAAAGACGATCTCCGCCTCCAGCTCCGACACCAGGCCGCTCTGCCGGGGAACGCCGAATTTTTCGGCAAAATCGCTGCGGATGTGAGCAATGGGCTCCAGGGTGAATGTCTGCGGCATAGGCGGCCTCCAAAGTCAGGGATTTTTCCTGATTATAGCAGATCACGCGCCAAATGGAAAGGGAAAAACGGAGGACGCTTGTCCTCCGTTTTCCTTACCACCGGTCAGCGCCGGGGGTCACGGCGTTTTCCCTGTCCAGCAGGTCGCCGTCCCGGTCATGGACCCGGGCGTTACGCAGCATCTGATCGATGGAGACACCGCCGGTGAGGGTGTCTTCCGAATCGTCAGAGGTGTCCGGGACAGAGTCGGGATCGGTGAGGATATGGTCATTTTGACCGGGGACAGGGACGCCGTCCTCCTTGGTGAGGCCGGTGTCAGCGTTTCCAGCGCTGCCGCCGCAGGCGGTGAGCAGCAGTGCCAGCGCCAGCGCCGCCGGAAGACAGAAAAGCGGTCTTTTCATGCGGTTTCCTCCCTGAGTTGGAGTGAAATACGATACCCAGGGCTTATTATTCCCGGGGATCAGAAAAAACAAGCTGGAAAAATATAGGCCCGCGAAATGGGTCTAATGAGGCACGGAGGCGGCTTGATTTTGGGGAAACAGCCGCTTTTCAGGACAGAGGCTCCATATTTCGTATAAAATGTTTGTGAAATTCGCCGTTGACGGCGGCGGGAAAAACGGGTATGATAACAACAGAAAGACTGGCGGATAGCCCCTCTTGTTTTTATTGATGAGGAACTACTTGGTATAGAAAAGGAGAGCTGTATCATGTATACACAGGAAATCACCGTTAATAACGAGGTAGGTCTGCACGCCAGACCCGCGACCTTCTTCATTCAGAAGGCCAATGAATTCAAAAGCGGCATCTGGGTGGAAAAGGACGACCGCCGTGTCAACGCCAAGAGCCTGCTGGGCGTTTTGTCCCTGGGCATCGTGAAGGGCACCACCATCACCCTGATCGCGGACGGCGCGGATGAAAAGGAAGCTGTCGGCGCCCTGGTGGAGCTGGTCGAGGACAACTTCGGCGAATAACAAAAGAAAACAGAAGTGTCTCCGTGAAAGCGGAGACACTTTTTTTGCATCCTTGCGCTGGGAGGACTTTTTTGCTACACTAAAAAAGAAAGGGGGGAGGGCCATGACAAAGGACGAACTGCGGGAAAAGGCCAATGATCTGCCGCTGCTGCCTGGTGTCTATCTGATGATGGACAAAACCGGGAAGGTCATCTATGTGGGCAAGGCGAAAAAGCTGAAAAACCGGGTCAGCCAGTATTTTCAGGACAGCGCCGCCCATACCGTCAAGACCCGGCAGATGGTCAGCCAGGTGGATCACTTTGACACCATCATCGTCTCCAGTGAGTTTGAAGCCCTGGTGCTGGAAAACTCCCTCATCAAGCGCCACAGCCCCAAGTATAACATCCTTTTGAAAGACGATAAGGGCTATCCCTTTGTCCGTCTCAGCCGGGGGCGGTATCCCCGGTTCACCATGGAAAACCGTCCTGCCAACGATGGCGCGCGGTACTTTGGCCCCTTCGGCGGACGGTACGAGACCCGTCAGGCTGTGGACGCGGTATGCCAGGCTCTGCGTCTGCCCACCTGCCGCCGCCAGTTCCCCCGGGATATCGGGGCGGAGCGGCCCTGCCTGAACTTCCACATGGGCCGGTGCGACGGGTTCTGCCGCCCGGAAATGCCGGAGGCGGAGTATGACCGCCGGATGGAGCAGGCCTGCCAGCTTTTGGAGGGCCGGAGCAAGCAGCTTTTGCGGGACATGACCGCCGAGATGGAGGCGGAGGCGGAGGCCCTGCGGTTCGAGCAGGCGGCCCAGCTCCGGGATCGGATCAACGCCATCAGCGCCCTGTCCAAAAAGCAGACGGTCATTGCCGGCCTCTGTGCCGACACGGATGTATGGGGCGTGTTCCGTGGGGCGGGAAAGAGCGGCTACGCCGTGCTGCACATGGAAAACGGCAATTTGGTGGGCCGGGAGACGGAGCTGCTGACGGCGCCCATGGAGGAGACGGCGGAGGA
>CAZFJB010000049.1:0-7741 GCA_964519775.1 uncultured Oscillibacter sp. | reverse complement strand
TCCCGCTTCAAACGGTGTGTCAACGGGTCGCGGCGTTTGGAAAATGCCTCATGGATAGCGTCGGCTGCGCTCCCAAACCACCCGCGCTACCAACTGCGCTAATCCCGGTCACAGATCTTGAGTTGTACGCTCCGTTGGCACAGCGAGGGCACGGCGGCCCAAGGTGCCGGAGCGAAAAATCACATCTCTTATTTTACTGGAATCTCCTACAAAGTCAAGCCAAAGTTTCAAGAGACCGTGCCGCGCGATCGCACCCACGGCACGGTTTTGCTTTTGGGAAGCGGTGGGGAGTTCGGGCGGCGGGATGACCTTACTTGCTTTTTTCGCTGTTCGGTTTCCCTTGTATTTTCGGCGCTTGAATGATATAATAAAATAATACTGGGTATTTATGCCGTTCGGGGGGGCTTTTGTGCCGGATCCGTGACGGCGGTGGAGTTTTTTATGCTGCGTTATCTGCAAGAGTTATTTCAGGCGATGGACTTTGATTCCCTCACCGGGGCGCTGCTGCGTGTGGCCGCCGTCTTTTTGTGCCTGACGGTCCACGAGACCTGCCACGGCCTGGCGGCCCTGGCGCTGGGGGACCCTACGGCCAAGTCCATGCGCCGGCTGAGCCTGAATCCTCTGAGGCACATTGATTGGCTGGGTCTGGCGCTGATGTTCACCGCCGGATTCGGCTGGGCCAAGCCGGTGCCGGTGAACCCCAATTACTTCCGCAAGCCAAAGCAGGGCATGGCGATCACCGCCCTGGCGGGGCCGGTGTCCAACTTCCTTCTGGCCCTCCTGGCCCTGGGGATCAGCAAGGTCATCTACCTGTATGCCCCCTACAGTGAGGGGATGGAGACGCTGTTTACCTGGTGCCTTTACACGGTGGCCCCCATGTCTGTGGGCATGGGCGTGTTCAACCTGATCCCCTTCCCGCCGTTGGATGGCGCCAAGGTCCTGGCGGTATGTTTGCCGGACAGCGCTTACAGGAAGCTGATGCGCTATGAGCGATACGGTATTTTGATCCTGTTCCTCCTCTCCTGGCTGGGATTGGGCGGCAATCTCATCGGCAACGCCATTTACGGTGTGTTTGAGTTTCTGTTCAACATTGTTTACTGAGGTGCGTTATCATTGGAAAGTCCTGTATTTAAACTGGAAAAAGTGGTCCACTCCCGGACGGAGGAGATGCAGGACTTTGAGGGCCCGCTGGACCTGATCCTGTTCCTTCTTGGGAAAAACAAGCTGGAGATCCAGGATATTTCCATCTCTCTGATCTGCGACCAGTATGTATACTGGCTGGAACAGCGGCAGAAGATGGATCTGGAGGTGGCCAGCGAGTTCGTCATCATGGCGTCTCATCTGGTGTATCTCAAGACCCGGATGCTGCTCTCCATTGAGGATGAAGAGACCAAAAGTGAGATGGACGCCCTGCTCCAATCTCTGGAGGAGCGGCGGCGCAGCGAGAATTACGGAAAGGTCAAGACCCTGAGCCATCGGCTGGCCCCCATGGGGGAGTTTGGCCGGAGCATCATGACCCGTGGGCCGGAGCCGGTGAAGCGGGGCAAGGTATACGAATACAGCCATCAGCCCGGTGATCTGGTGCTGGCCATGGCGGAGATCCAGAGCCGGGCGGAGCGGCGGCTGCCGCCGCCCCGGGCCTCCTTCAACGAGATCGTGCAGCATGAGCCGTACCCGGTGGAGAGCAAGGCGAGGGACATCCTGCAGCGGCTGAAAGAGGGCGGCATCACCCGCTTTCTGCTGCTCTTCCGGGGCAGCAGGAGCCGCAGCGAGGTGGTGGCCACCTTCCTGGCGGTGCTGGAGCTGTGCAAGGCCCGTGTGCTGCGGCTGGCCGGATCGGAGACGGACTGTACCGTCCGCCAGGAGGGGGACCTCCCGGATGATTTGACATTTTAAGGAGAGGGACCGAGACCATGGATATGAAAGAGATCGAGGCCGCTGTAGAGGGTATTTTATTCGCCTCCGGCGAGCCGGTCCATATTGACCGTGTCTGCGTGGCGCTGGAGATCGACCGCCCCACGGCGGAGCGGGTGCTGCAAAAGCTGATGGATTACTACGCCTATGAGCGCCGGGGCATCCGGCTTTTGAAGATCGAGGAGAGCTGGCAGCTCTGCTCCTCGCCGGACTATGGGGAGGTCATCCGCAAGGCCTTTGAGATCCGCAAGCCCGCCAAGCTCAGCCAGCCGGCGTTGGAGGTGCTGACCATCATCGCCTACTATCAGCCTGTCACCCGGGCCTATGTGGATCAGATCCGGGGCGTGGACAGTTCCTACACGGTGGGGCTGCTGCTGGAGCGGGGACTGATCGAGGAATGTGGCCGGCTCCAGGTACCGGGACGGCCCCGGCAGTACCGCACCACCAAGCAGTTCCTGCGGGCGTTCCACCTCACCAGTCTGGATGACCTGCCGGAGATGCCGGATCTGGGCGGTGAGGGCCAGATGCGGCTCAACGACAGCGGTGAGATCGTGGACCCCGCCCAGGAGGCGGAGATCCTGGCGGCGGACCCGCCGGAGACGGAGGACGACCGCCTGACGGAGATGTAAGGCCCGAAGGGGACAGGAAAGGGGGGAGCGGCTGTGACGGCCCTGAAGATCGCCGCCGTTCTGGCGGCGCTGGCGCTCCTGGTGTGCCTGACACGGGTGGGAGCGGAGTTCCGGTTTGGGGACACGCTGTCCGTGACAGCGCGGATCGGCCCCCTGCGCATACAGGTATTCCCCCAGAAAAAGAAGAAAAAACCAAAAAAAGAGACAAAAAAACCAAAAAAGGAAACAAAACCCGGGATAACTCTGCCCAAGCCCACGATGGCGGACCTGCGGGACGCCGCGCGCACCCTGTGGCCGCCGCTGAAAAAGACCCTGGAGCGGACCCGGCGGAGCGTCCGCGTTGACCCTATGGATCTGACGGTGATCCTGGGCGGCGGCGCCGACCCGGCGGAGGCGGCGCGACGCTATGGCGAGCTGCATGGCGTGGTCTGGACGGCGATGCCGGTTTTGGAGCGGCTTTTGGTGATCCCGGACCCGCGTATCCACCTGGACGTGGATTTCACGGAGGACGGGACCCGTGTGTATGGAACAGTGGGGCTCTCCGCCAGGATCGGTACGCTGACGCGGATCGGTCTGGGGGTGGCGGTCCCCGGTGTGAAATGGCTTTTGGCCTATCGAAAGAAAAAACAAACACCTGTTGGAAAGGATGGATCAGATGGACATGGAAAAGAAGAGCCCGCTGCGTGATCTGATGAATTCCACGATGGAGAAGGTCCATGAGATGGTGGACGCCAACAACATCGTTGGTGCCCCCATCACCACGCCGGACGGCGTGACGCTGATCCCGGTCTCCCGGGTCAGCTTCGGCTTTGGCAGCGGCGGCGGGGATTACGGCAAGCAGCCCGGAAAGGACAATTTCGGCGGTGGCGGCGGTGCCGGCGTGAAGATCGACCCGGTGGCCTTCCTGGTCATCAAAGACGGCACCACCCGGGTGATGCCCGTGGCGGTACCCCCGGTGTCCACGGTGGACCGCATTGTGGACATGGCCCCGGACATTGTTGACAAAATCGGAAAATTTTTCGATAAAAAAGACACAGAGGAGACACTGTAAGGGCCGAAAAGCGGGTATACTAAGGGCATCCTGATACCCGGAGTGATGCTGCTTGAACCGCCGTTTTTTCTGCTGTGCCCTGTCGCTTTGCGCGCTGTTTTCTATCGTGCCCTGCCGGGCTTTGGCGGTGGAGACCTCCGCCGCCTCCGCTATTTTGATGGACGCTGACAGCGGCCGGGTCCTTTATGCCCACAACGCCGACCGGCAAATGCGCATCGCCAGCACCACCAAGATCATGACGGCGCTGGTGGCCATTGAACACGGCAGCCTCTCCGACACAGTGAAAGTCAGCCGGGAGGCGGCGTATACGGAGGGGTCCTCCATGTACCTGAAAGAGGGGGAGACCCTGACGCTGGAAACGCTGCTCTATGGACTGATGCTCTGTTCAGGAAATGACGCGGCGGTGGCCATCGCGGAGCGGGTCGGCGGCAGTGTGCCCCGGTTCGTAAAGCTGATGAATGAAAAGGCGGCGGCCTTGGGCATGGAGCACACCTCCTTTGCCAATCCCAACGGGCTGGATGATGAGAAGCATTACTCCACCGCCCGGGATATGGCGGTGCTGGCCCGGGCAGCGCTGGAAGATCAGCGGTTGATGCGGATCGCCTCTACCAGATCTGTCACCATCGGCGGGCGGACCATGCAGAACCACAATAAGCTCCTGGGCTATATGGACGGCTGCCTGGGCTTGAAAACCGGCTATACGAGGGCCGCCGGACGGACCCTGGTGAGCTGCGCGGAGCGAAACGGCCAGCGGCTCATCGCCGTGACGCTGCAGGACGGCAACGACTGGGCGGACCATCAGGCGCTCTACGAGTATGGCTTTTCCACTTACCCCGCCCGGCGCTGCGCCGTCCGGGGGGAGATCCTGACGCGGACGGCTGTGTCCGGCGGCAGCGTGGCCACGGTGCCGCTGATAGCGGCGGAGAGCGTCTCCTGGCCCACAGCGGAGACGGAAAGGGTCACCATGCGCGTTGAACTGGACGCGCCGCTGCGGGCCCCTGTCTCTGCCGGGACGGCAGTGGGGGCGGCGGTTTTTTACAGCGATGGCAAAGAGGTAGGCCGCACGCTGCTGCGGACCGGCGCCGGTGTGACGCCGGAGCTGACCGCGGCGCTGCGCATACTCAGATCGGAGGCCGGGCTGCAGGCGGTCTCCTGAACAGGAGGACCCCGCCCGCTGACTGGGGCGGAAACGAATATGAAAGAGCGACTGCAAAAGATCCTCTCCGCCGCCGGGGTGTGCTCCCGCCGGGCGTCGGAGAACTATATTCTGGAAGGGCGTGTCACCGTAAACGGTGAGACTGCCCAGTTGGGCCGGCAGGCGGACCCGGAGACGGACGACATCCGGGTGGACGGTGTGTCCATCGCCAGAGACGTTTCGAATGTCTACCTGATGCTCAACAAGCCCCGGGGCTATGTGACCACCGTGTCGGACGAGCAGGGACGAAAGACCGTGATGGACCTGATCGGCGGTGTGGGTACCCGGGTCTATCCGGTGGGGCGGCTGGACCGGGACTCGGAAGGTCTGCTGCTGCTGACCAACGACGGGGCCTTTACCCAGCGGATGCTCCACCCCAGCCATGAGGTGTCCAAGGAGTACTATGTGACGGTGTCCGGCCCCGTAGAGGGGGCAGAGGAGCGGCTGCGCCGTGTCCGGGATGTGGGCGGTGAGCCCATCCGGCCCGCCCGGGTCCGTGTGTTGGAGCGGGCGGGAGATCGTGCCCGGTTCAGCATCACTATCCATGAGGGGCGCAACCGCCAGATCCGGCGGATGTGCGCCCAGTGCGGATTGGAAGTGCTGCGGCTCCAGCGGGTGCGGACCCACCAGCTCCGGCTGGGGGATCTGCCGCTGGGACAGTGGCGGTATCTGACGGCGGCGGAGGTATCCGCCCTGCTGGAAGAGGGCGGCGAGAGCCGCTGAGACGGAGTGCCTGGATTTATCGCCGGCGCTGAGAGAAAAAGAACGCCGGCCATGCGGCCGGACAAGGAGCGGACCATGGCAAAGAGTATCCTACATATCATTCAGGATCAGATGCCCACCTTTTCCAAGGGGCAAAAGCGTATTGCCGCTTACATTCTGGATCATTACGACCAGGCGGCGTTTTTGACCGCCAGCAAGCTGGGCAAGCTGACGGAGGTCAGCGAGTCCACGGTGGTGCGCTTTGCCGCGGAGCTGGGGTATGACGGCTATCCCTCCATGCAGAAAGCCTTGCAGGAGATGGCCCGCAGCCGCTTGACCTCGACCCAGCGGATCCAGGCGGCAGAGAGCATTTACGGCCAGGATGTGCTGGGCAGCGTCATCCAGGCGGACATGGAAAATCTGCGGCAGATCGCCCTGAATGAGGATCGGGGGGAGTTCCACGCCGCTGTGGACCGCATCGTGGCGGCCAAACACATTTATATCCTGGGTGCCCGGTCCTCCACCCATCTGGCGGGCTATCTGTATTTTTATATGCAGATGATCTTTGAGAACGTGACGCTGGTGCAGCCCACCGCTGCCGGCGAGATCTTTGAGCAGCTTTTCCGCAGCGGCGCGGGGGATGTGATGATCGCCATCAGCTTTCCCCGCTACTCCATGGATACCATCAATGCCGTGAAATTCGCCCGGTCCCGGGGTATCGAGATCGTGGCCATCACGGATCAAAAGCAGTCCCCGGTGGCCAAGATGTCCGGCGCGGCGCTGCTGGCCCCCAGCGAGATGCTCTCCTTTATCGACTCCATGACGGCCCCCATGTCCCTCATCAACGCCCTTTTGGTGGGCATCGCCACCAAAATGGGCACGAATGTGACGGATACGTTCTCCTTGCTGGAGCGGCTGTGGGATCAATACGGTGTGTTCGGGAGTACTGATGATGAGTAAGAGGATCGTTGTGATCGGCGGCGGCGCCGCCGGGATGATGGCCGCTATCCGGGCATCGGAGCGGGGGGCTGACGTCACGCTGCTGGAGCCCAACGAGCGGTTGGGCAAAAAGCTGAACATCACCGGCAAGGGCCGATGCAACGTGACCAACAACTGTGCCAATGAGACGCTGCTGGCCAATATACCCTGCAACGGAAAATTTCTATACAGTGCCTTTTCCCGCTTTTCCAGCGGGGATGCCATGGCCTTTTTCGAGGAGCTGGGCGTTCCGCTGAAGACGGAGCGGGGCAGCCGGGTCTTTCCTGTCAGCGACAGCGCCTTTGACATCAGCGCCACCCTGGAGCAGCGGTTGAAAGCGCTGAAGGTGCGCCTGGTCCGGGACCGGGCCACGGGCCTTGACATCCAGGATGGCGTGGTCCGCGGTGTGACAGGGGAGAAGGGCTGTTATGATGCCGGGGCGGTGGTGCTGGCCACCGGCGGCGTCAGCTATCCGGCTACCGGCTCCACCGGCGACGGGCACCGGATGGCGCGGGAGGCCGGCCACACCGTTACGCCGCTGCGGGGCTCCCTGGTGCCACTGAAGGGCATCATTGCCCCGGGACTGCCCTGCGTGCGGCTGCAGGGGCTGAGCCTGCGGAACGTGGGGCTGACGGTATTTGAAAACGACAAAAAGATCTATACGGATCAGGGAGAGCTGCTGTTCACCCATTTCGGCGTCAGCGGTCCGCTGGTGCTGTCCGCCTCCGCCCATATGCGCCATTTTGACAAAAAGCGCTATCGCCTGGCCATCGACCTGAAACCGGCGCTGGATGCCCAGAAGCTGGATAAGCGGCTGCTGGCGGATCTTACCAAGTATGCCAACCACGACTTTCAAAATGCCCTGGACGATCTCCTGCCGCAAAAGCTGATCCCGGTGGTGGTGGAACTCTCCGGTATCCCGGGGCGGCAGAAGGTCCACGATCTGACGAAGGAACAGCGGCAGACGCTGCTGTCGCTGCTGAAAGCCTTCCCGGTAGAGATCTCGGAGCCCTGCCCGGTGACGGACGCCATCGTGACCTCCGGCGGCGTGAAGGTGGGGGAAGTGGACCCGAAGACCATGGCGTCCAAGCGGGTCAGCGGACTGTATTTCGCCGGGGAGATCTTGGATGTGGACGCCTATACCGGCGGCTTCAATCTGCAGATCGCCTGGTCCACCGGCTGCGCCGCCGGCTGGTCCGCGGCGGAAGAAACGGAAACATAAGGAGCGAATGAAACTTGAGTATCAGTATTGCCATTGACGGGCCCTCCGGC
>CAZFJB010000048.1:0-7808 GCA_964519775.1 uncultured Oscillibacter sp. | reverse complement strand
CGAAGCCAACGATGGTGATGTCGGTCAGGCCGGCGTTCTTGGCAGCGTTCATGGCACCAACAGCGGTATCGTCGTTGTGGCAGAAGACCACGTCGATCTCATCGCCGAAGGAGCTGATCATGTCTTCCATGGTCTTGGTAGCACCGTCGGTGGTGTTCTGGCCGGACAGAGCAGCGAGGACCTCAACGCCCTTCTCCTCGCAGGCCTTCTCATAGCCAGCGCGGCGCAGGTTGGAGGTGTTGTCGCCTTCCTGACCATAGATGACCACAGCCTTGATGTCGGTGCCCAGGGTGTCGATCGCCCAGATGCCGCCCTGGTAAGCAGCCTCGTCGTTCATGGTGCCGACGAAAGAGGTCTGACCCTCGATGCCAACGTTGGTGTCAACAGCCAGAACGGGCATACCGGCGTCCAGAGCAGCCTGCAGGGCAGCACCGGCAGCGCCAGCATCGTTGGGAGCGCAGACGATGGCGTCAACGCCAGCGCCGATCTGCTGCTCGATCATGGAGACCTGACCCTCAATGTCGGACTCAGCGCCGGGGCCAACAACGGTGACCTTGATGCCCAGCTCTTCAGCAGCGGCATCGCAGCCGTTCTTCACATAGCCCCAATACTCGGAAGCCAGAGTCTTCAGGACCACTGCGATCTCAACATCGCCGCCCTCGGCGGGAGTCTCAGCGGGAACCTCGGTCTGTGCATCGCCAGCGGGAGCTTCGGTCTTGCTGTCGCTGCCGCCGCAAGCCACCAGAGACAGGGACATCAGCATAGCAAGAGTCAGTGCGAGAAACTTCTTCATTCTTCATATTCTCCTTTTTTGAATTTCAGGTTTTGACGTTCATCTGAAGAAAACGGCAACTCCTGTCGTTATAAATTTAACACAAAGTGTTTTGCTTTTCAATCTTGAATTTGCTGGAATTTGTAAAACTGTAAACGTGCACAGAGATTTTTACCCGACTTTAGTGATTTTTACAAACACTTTCTGCGTTTTTTCACATTCGATATTTGCGCAACTTATGTCACAGGAAAAAATGACAGTTTTTTATCACAAATGCTTCTGAAAGCCTTGCGCCCCATTCGGGCGTTTTGTTCTGAGTTTGCGCAAACAGCACGGTTTGAAAGTGGTTTTTCCTGTTTTTTTGTCCGCTCTGTCAATAGGATTTTTCCCCGACTTCTGTTTATAATCATACTTGGAAACACGATAGAATATTACATGTGATGTCTGGCACATCGGATGCCGCGGACAGAAAGGAATTCGAACCATGAACATTTTTTCGCTTTTCACCCTTTGCGGCGGACTGGCGTTTTTCCTTTACGGAATGACCGTTATGTCCAAAAGCCTTGAGAAGATGGCTGGCGGCAAGCTGGAGCGGCTGCTCAAGCGCATGACCTCCAATCCCATCAAGAGCCTTCTGCTGGGCGCGGGCATCACCATTGCCATCCAGTCCTCCTCCGCCATGACGGTGATGCTGGTGGGTCTGGTGAACTCCGGCGTTATGGAGCTGGGACAGACCATCGGCGTTATCATGGGCTCCAATATCGGCACCACCCTGACGGCGTGGCTGCTGTCCCTCACCGGGATCGAGAGCGATGTCTTCTTTATCAATCTGCTCAAGCCCAAGAATTTCTCACCCCTGGTGGCCCTCTTCGGCATCCTGCTCATCATGGGCTCCAAAAAGCAGCGCCGCCGGGACATTGGCCGGGTGATGATGGGCTTTGCTATTTTGATGTATGGCATGGAGCTGATGAGCGGCGCCGTGGCCCCTCTGGCGGAGCTGCCGGAATTCGCGGGGCTCATGACCGCCTTCACCAATCCCCTGCTGGGCGTTCTGGTGGGCGCCGCCTTCACCGGCGTCATCCAGTCCTCCGCCGCCTCCGTGGGTATTTTGCAGGCGCTGGCCATGACCGGCTCCATCACTTACGGCATGGCCATCCCCATCATCATGGGTCAGAACATCGGCACCTGCGTCACAGCCCTGATCTCCTCCATCGGCGTCAACCGGAACGCTAAGCGGGTTGGCGTCATCCACATCACCTTCAACCTCATCGGCACCGCCGTGGGCCTTACGGCCCTTTACGGTGTGGGGGCCTTCCTCCCGCTGCCCTTCCTGGGCATGACCGTGGGGGCGGCGGGCATCGCCCTGTGCCACACGGTGTTCAACGTCTGCACCACGCTGCTGCTCCTGCCCTTCACCCGCCAGTTGGAAGCGCTGGCGAAAAGGGTCATCTCCACAGAGGACAAGCCCGCCGACGCGGTCTTCCTGGACCCCCTGCTGCTGCGAACCCCCGGCGTGGCCGTCAGCGAGTGTACCGCCATGGCGGAGCGGATGGGCCATTTGGCCCGGGAGAACATCGCCCTGGCCCTGGCCCAGCTCTCCCGGTATGACAGCGGCCGGGAGGAGGCCATCCTGGCCAATGAGGATCTGCTGGACCTCTATGAGGACCGCCTGGGCGGCTACCTGGTCCAGCTCTCCCAGCACGGCACCTCCGCCGACGATATGCGCACCGTGGCCCGGCTGCTGCGCTCCATCGGAGACTTTGAGCGCATCGGCGATCATGCCCTGAATCTGCAGGAATCCGCCAGAGAGCTTTATGACAAGCAGCTCACCTTCTCTCCCAACGCCCAAAGCGAGGTGGACGTGCTGCTGCGGCTGCTGGGAGATCTGCTGGAGACCGCCATGGGCTGCTTTTGCGCAGATGACCCTGTCTCCGCGCGGCGTGTGGAGCCCCTGGAGGAAACGCTGGACTGCCTGACGGAGGAGATCCGGGGGCGGCACATCCGCCGGCTCCAGCGCGGGCAGTGTACCATCCAGCTTGGCTTCATCCTCAACGATCTCCTCTACAACGCCGAGCGGGTAGGCGATCACTGCTCCAACATCGCCGTCAGCGTCATGGAGGAACGGCACAGCCGCTCCGACTCCCACGCTTATCTGCACGATATGCGGGCGGACAGCAACTTTGCCCGTCAGCTTACGGCGCATCTTCAGAATTACCGCCTCCCGGAAGAGGCATGAACGAACCGCGGTCCCGGACAGTGTCCGGGACCGCGGTTTGTCCCCATGTGCGTCCAAAGCCTCCATTTCGCCTGGAAAATCCGCATTTTCCCTGCTTTCAAGCAAAATCTGTTCTTTACCTTTTCTAATATTTCTGTTATACTATATGTTTGTCAAAGTAGGCGGTATTTTGCTTTCTCATTTCCGGCGCCGCTTGCGGCACCGATGAGGGTGAAAAGGAGGTGTGTCCCTATGAAATATCAAAAATGGCATATCGGCACGGCGGCGGAGGACGACACCGCCTTATTGAAAGAGGCCGGGTATCCCAGCCTGCTGGCCACGGTGCTGGCCGCCCGGGGATACACCACCGCGGAAGCCGCCGCCGAAGCGCTGGAGCGTGAGAGCGCCCTCTCCCTCTCCCCTATGCTGATGCGGGACATGGACAAGGCCGTTGCCCGCGTCCAGCGGGCTATCAGCGACGGGGAGACCATCGCCGTGTTCGGCGACTACGATGTGGACGGCATCACCTCTACGGTGCTGCTGATGGATTATCTGAAAAACTGCGGCGTCAACTGCCTGCGCTATATCCCCCGGCGGATCGAGGATGGCTACGGCCTTTCCAAAGAGGCCATCCAGGGCCTGCGGGACCGGGGAGCCACGCTGATGATCACCGTGGACTGCGGCATCACCGGCAATGAAGAGGTGGCCTTCGCCGCCTCCATCGGCATGGACGTGGTGGTGACGGATCACCATGAATGTAAAGAAGACCTGCCGAAAGCCGTGGCCGTGGTGGATCCCCACCGGCCGGACTGCCCCTATCCCTTTAAGTTTTTAGCCGGCGTGGGCGTGGCGCTGAAGCTGGTGCTGGCCCTGGGCGGGCCGGACCGGGAAAACGCCCTTTTCGCCCGCTACTGCACCCTGGCCGCCATCGGCACCATTGCCGACGTGATGCGGATGGAGGGTGAAAACCGCACCATCGTCTCCTGTGGTCTGGACTCCCTGGGCCACACGGATTTCGCGGGCATCCACGCCCTTTTGAAAGAAGCGGGCCTGCTGGGTAAGCCCATCACCTCCATCCAGATCGGCTTCGTGCTGGCTCCCCGGATCAACGCCGCCGGGCGCATGGGCGCGGCGGATCTGGCGGCGGACCTTTTGCAGGAGGACGATCCCGCCCGGGCGGAGGCGCTGGCAAAGCAGCTCTGCGACCTGAACCGGGAGCGGCAGGCGGTGGAGCAGGCCATCTGCGCCGACGCTGTGGCCCAGATCGAAAAGCTGCGGCCGGAGGACCGCAGTGCCCTGGTCCTCTCCAGTGAGGACTGGCATCAGGGCGTGGTGGGCATCGTTGCCTCCCGCCTCAGTGAAAAATACGCCGCCCCCAGCTTTATGATCCATTTGAAGGATGGTGCCGGCAAGGGCTCCTGCCGCTCCTACGGCGGGTTCAACCTCTTTGCCGCTCTGGAATCCTGCGCCGATCTGCTGGAGGGCTTCGGCGGCCATGAGCTGGCTGCCGGCTTCACCATCGCGGAGGAGAACATCGCCGCCTTCCGTCAGCGGATGAACCGCTGCGTGAAAGCCGCCTCCGGCGGCGAGCGGGCGGTGAGCTGCCTGGAAGTGGACGCCGCCATCTCCAACCCGGCGGACATGACCCTGGAACAGGTGGAGCATCTGGAGCAGTTGGAGCCCTACGGCTCCGGCAACCCCCGGCCTGTGTTCGCCCTGCTGGGGGCCACGGTGGATTCCGTCCAGTCCGTGGGCCAGGGCAAGCACCTGAAGCTGCGGCTGAGCAAAGGCCCCAGCCGGTTCGACGCTATTTTCTTCTCCATGCCGGAGTCTGAGGCCCATCTGGAGCCCGGCTGCCGGGTGGACGCCGCGTTTTATCTGCAGGCCAACACCTTCCGGGGCAGCACCACGCTGCAATTGCAGCTTGTGGATCTGCGCCCCTCTCTGACACCCAGCCGCCACGAGGCGGAGTCCCTGGCGCTGCTGCGGCGCCTGACGGAGGGCCAGCTCCTTACCGCCCAGGAAGCTGCCCGGCTGATGATCTCCCGGGACCAGTTTGCCGCTTTCTGGCGCATCCTGGACCGGCATCTCAAGCAGGGCAAGCTGGAAACGGATCTGCTGCCTTATCTGCGGTCCCTGGCGGCCCAGGCAGGCGGCAGCGACAGCTTCCTCCGTTCCGCCCTGGCGCTGGCGGTGTTCCAGGAGCGGGGCCTGATCTCCCTGTCCCGCCAGGAGGAGCGGGCCACCCTTTGTCTCAATCCCATTCAGGGGAAAGTGGATCTCTACGCTTCCCCCTATCTGCTCCGTCTGCGGGGCGAACCGGACACGAAATGAGGTGACTGCCTTGCCCATTACCACAATGTCGATCGACGAGCAGTATCAGAAATTAGAGGATACCATCCGGGAATACAATCCCGCCGCGGACCTGGGCCGTATCCGGGCCGCTTATGAGTTTGCCCGGGCCCACCACGGCGACCAGCGCCGCAAAAGCGGCGAGCTGTATATCACTCATCCCCTGGCGGTGGCTCAGATCGTGGCGGAGGAGCTGCGGCTGGACTCCGAGTCCATTGAGGCAGCCCTACTCCACGATGTGCTGGAGGATACCGACGCCGCCTATGACGACGTGGCCAAGCTCACCTCTCCCACCGTGGCGGATCTGGTGGAGGGCGTCAGCAAGCTGACCCGCATCCAGTACGCCACCAAAGAGGATGAGCAGATGGAGAACCTGCGGAAAATGCTCATCGCCATGAGTAAGGACATCCGGGTCATCCTCATCAAGATCTCCGACCGGCTCCACAATATGCGGACCATGGAGTATCAAACGCCCCCCAAGCAGAAGCAAAAGTCCCTGGAGACCATGGAGATCTACGCCCCCATCGCCCACCGGCTGGGTATGCAGCGGATGAAGTGGGAGCTGGAGGACCTCTCTTTAAAATACCTGGACCCTATCGGCTATGAGGAGATCGTCACCAAGCTGGACGCCAAGCGCCCGGAGTATGACGCCCTGATGAGCCGCACCCAGGCCCAGATCGACCAGCGGCTCAATGAGCTGGACATCAGTCACATCGTCTACGGCCGCATGAAGCACCCCTATTCCATCTACCGGAAAATGTTCAGCCAGAACAAGTCCATCGACGAGATCTTCGATCTTTTCGCCTTCCGGGTGGTGGTGGACTCCGTGGGCGACTGCTACAACGTGCTGGGCGTGATCCACGATCTCTACAAGCCCATCCTGGGCCGCTTCAAAGATTATATCGGCACCCCCAAGCCCAACGGCTACCAGTCCCTCCACACCACCGTGATGGGCACGGACGGCATCCCCTTTGAGGTGCAGATCCGCACCACGGAGATGCATGAGGTGGCGGAATACGGCGTGGCCGCCCACTGGAAGTATAAGCAAAACGGCCAGGGCGCCGGCACTGAGGGGAAATACGAGTGGGTCCGCCGCCTGCTGGAAAACCAGGAGGGCGCTGACGCGGAGGAATTCATCCACTCTCTGAAGGTGGATATGTTCTCTGACGAGGTGTTCGTCTTTACCCCCAACGGTGACGTGCAGAATCTCCCCGCCGGAGCCACCCCCATCGACTTTGCCTATGCCATCCACTCCGCCGTGGGCAACCGCATGATCGGCGCCAAGGTGAATAACCGCATCGTCACGCTGGACCATGTGCTGAAAAACGGCGACATCGTGGAGATCCTCACCTCGAAAAACGCCAAGGGCCCCAGCCGGGACTGGATGAAGATCGCCAAATCCACCGAGGCCCGCTCCAAGATCCGCCAGTGGTTCAAAAAGGAGAAAAAGGAAGAAAATATCGTCAACGGCCGCTCCGCCTTTGACGCAGAGCTGCGTCACTGCGGCATCCCCATGAAGGAGGTCCTGGACCCGGAGTTTTTGCCGGTGCTGCTGAAAAAGGTGGCCTATCCCACCCTGGAGGATCTGTACGCCGCCATCGGCTACGGCGGCTTCACCGCCCAGAAGGCCGTCAGCCGTATCCAGGGCGAGCTGCAGCGCCGCCAACAGCAGCGCCAGCAGGAGCAAATGCTCTTAGAGGCCGCGGCAATGGAGAAAAAGGAAGACCCCAAAACCGCCGACGCCCCCAAACAGCCCAAGGCCAAAACCGTCAAGAGCGAGCAGGGCATCGTGGTGGAGGGGCTGGACAACTGCCTGGTAAAATTCTCCAAATGCTGCACTCCCGTGCCGGGGGACGACATCGTGGGCTTCATCACCCGGGGCTACGGTGTGTCCGTCCACCGGGCGGACTGCCCCAACGCCGCGTTGGAAAAACGGTCCGTACAGCCGGACCGCTGGATCAAAGTCTCCTGGGGCGGTGACACCAACGACAGCTATCCCACCACCATTGAGGCCGTTTGCAAAGACCGGCTGAATCTGCTGCTGGATGTCTCCACCGCCCTCTCCTCCACCAAGACCTTCGTCTCCGGTCTGAACTCCCGCAGCACGGAGGACGATTTCGCCATCATCCGCATTGAGGTCCGCATCAAGGATAACGCCCAGCTAACGGCGCTGATGAATAAGCTGCATCAGATCTCCGGCGTTTTGAAGGTCACCCGTCCGGTGGGATGATCCCGGTCCTTCCGGTCTGCCGGTGCGGACTATCCCACACTATTTTATATAAGGAGAACCACTATGCGCGCTGTGGTAACAAGAGTCAAAAACGCCTCTGTCGTCATCGGCGACAAGGTCAACGGCCAGATCGACCGAGGCTACCTGGTGCTGTTGGGCGTTGGCCCCAACGACACGGAGGAGACCGCCGACAAGCTGGCGGAAAAGATCTGCAATCTGCGGGTCTTTGAAGATGAAAA
>CAZFJB010000047.1:0-7840 GCA_964519775.1 uncultured Oscillibacter sp. | reverse complement strand
ACTTCATCACGCACTCGTCAAAGTCGTCGCCGCCCAGGCGGTTGTTGCCGGCGGTAGCCAGGACCTCGATGACGCCGTCGTCAATGTCCAGGATGGACACGTCGAAGGTGCCGCCGCCCAGGTCGTAGACCATGATCTTCTGGGACTCTTCCTTATCCACACCGTAAGCCAGAGCGGCGGCGGTGGGCTCGTTGATGATCCGCTTGACCTCCAGGCCGGCGATCTTGCCGGCGTCCTTGGTGGCCTGACGCTGGGCGTCGGTGAAGTAAGCGGGGACGGTGATGACCGCCTCGCTGACGCTCTGGCCCAGATAGGCCTCAGCGTCCGCCTTCAGCTTCTGCAGGATCATGGCGGAGATCTCCTGGGGGGTGTAAGCCTTGCCGTCCACGTTTACCTTGTAGTCACTGCCCATTTCCCGCTTGATGGAAGCGATGGTGCGATCGGGGTTGGTGATGGCCTGACGCTTGGCCACCTGGCCCACCATGCGCTCGCCGGTCTTGCTGAACGCCACCACAGACGGGGTGGTGCGGTTGCCTTCCGCGTTGGCGATGACGACGGCCTCGCCGCCCTCCATCACGGACACGCAGCTATTGGTAGTACCTAAGTCAATACCGATTACCTTAGACATAATTGATTCCTCCAAATTTATCTGAAATTTTTATTGATCACAGTTAAAATCAGTTGGCCACCTGCACGATGGCGTGGCGCAGGACTTTTCCGTTCATCTCAAAGCCCGCCTGAAACACCATGGACACTTCGCTCTCGCCCCGTGCCTCATCATCGATGTGCATAACGGCGTTCATGGTCTCGGGGTCAAAGGTCTTGCCCAGGGCCTCGATCTCCGTGACACCCAGCTTGCTCAGAAGATCCTTGAACTGCTGGAAGATCATCTCCAGGCCCTTCTTGTGGGGATCGTCGGGGCTGCCCTCGGCGGCTGCCGCCCGCTCCAGATTGTCATACACCGCCAGGAATTCCCGGATGGTGTCGCCCTTGGCGTCCTGATAGATGTTGTCTTTTTCCTTGGTGGTGCGCTTGCGGTAGTTATCATACTCGGCGGTGAGCCGGGTGAACTGATCCTTCACAGAGACAAGCTGCTTGGCAGCCAGCTCCATCTGCTCCACCTGTTCCCGTGTAAAGGTGATGCCCTTTTCCTTTTTCTTCTTTGCCTTCTTCTCCGGCTCCTGATTCTCAGCCGTTTCAGGCGCGGTATCGGGAGCCGCCGTTTCGGGAGTTTCCTCCATAGGCTCTTTCTTTTCTTCGCTCATGGGTCCTTATCCTCCTTGGGGGGTAATTTTTGTGGTTCCTGTTTTCCGAACAGCCGGGTCAGCCCGTCGGCAAAGCCGGAGAGCCGGGCCGCCACAGCGGCATAGTCCATTCTTGTGGGCCCCACCACGCCGATCAGGCCCCGCATATTGTCGCCGATATCATAGCTGGCCACCACCACGCTGGTGTCCTTCAGTGCGGCATTCACGTTTTCCGGGCCGATCAGGATCTTCATGGGCCCCTCGTCCGGCACCGGCAGCTTTTCCTTGTCGTCCGACAGGAAGCTCATCAGCTCATGGGCCTTGTCGGCATCCCGGAACTCCGGCAGCTTTAAAAGCTGGTTGGTGCCCGACATGATAAATTCCCTGCGGCCCGCCTCCTCCAGGACCTCCACGGCGTAATTCACCGTCTGGCTCAGCAGCAGGAACATCTGGGGGCTGATGCCCTCGGCAATGGCCATCAGCTTCTGGTTCATCTCCTTGGTGGAGATGTTGGTGAAGTGGCGGTTCAAAAGCTCCACCAGGGCGGCCATCTGATCCCGCTCCACCTTTAATTGCAGACGAAGGAGCTGGGAGCGGACCCGGTCATCCCCCATCATCATCACCACGATGCAGCTCTTCTCATCCACCGGCAGCAGATCGAAGCGCCGCGCCGACACGCCGCTCTTCACCGCGGTGGCGGCGTAGGCCGGGTAATTCACGAAGGCGCTGACCGCCTTGCCCGCCTGGGAGATGACCCGGTCCAGCTCCTCCATCTTCATCTGAAGGGACTGGTTGATCTTCTCCGTTTCCGCGAGGCTCAGCCGCTGGTGCTCCATCAGCTCGTTGACGTAGAGCCGGTAGCCCTTGGGGGACGGCACACGGCCCGCCGAGGTGTGAGGCTGCTCCAGATAGCCCAGCTCCACCAGGTCCGAGAGTTCATTGCGGATGGTGGCGGAGGAGACGCTGCCGCCCATCTCGGCGGCGATGGCCTTGGACCCCACCGGCTCGGCGGTGCGGATGTAATCCTCCACCACGACCTTTAATATTTGCTTTTTCCGTTCACTTAAGTCCACGGAAACGCACCTCAAATCATTTTAGCACTCCGACTTCCTGAGTGCTAAACGCAGTTTACCACCCCCGCCCCGCAAAGTCAATGGGTCCATATTAAACAATTTGTGAACAAACGGCCGGGAACCGCCGCTCCGCCGCGCGGGGACGTGAAAACGCCCCCGCCCCTGGGGGCGGAGGCGTTGGAGACAGGGCATCGTAAAGGCGGGACCCTTACCGCTCCCCGGCGGGGCGGTCCACCAGCCCCATTTTCGTCAGAGCGGGCTTCAAAGCGGTGAAAAGCGCCAGCAGCAAAATCGTCTGGAAGGGCAGGCAGATCAGATTCTTGGCGGCGCTGCCGCTGGCGGTGACGTACCAGGCCTTGCCGGAGAGAATGGCCATCCACAGCGCCCCCAGCACCACATTCTGGATATTGGTCAGGAGTTTCGCCAAAAAAACTCTACAGATCGTAATTTTCGACCGGTAAAAAAACAGAGAGTAGATCAAAACCCCCAGTACCGTGGTCAGCGTATAGCCCGGAAAGAAGGGATACCCGCCCCCGCCGGTGAGGAAAAAGCTGAGAAGATCCTCCGCCACGGCGAACACGATGCCCAGCACCGGCCCGCAGACCCAGGCACAGACGGACCGGGCCAGAAAGCCCCAGGTGATCTTGGCCCCGCCCCATAACGGCACCGAGGGAATGGCGCTGAGGGCGATGCACAGGGCGATGCACAGGGCCGCCACCGTCAGCTTGCGCAGATCCTTCAGTTCCCTGGCGGCAGCGCGCCAGTAGGCAGCGGAAAATGGGTGCTTGAACATAAAAAAATCCTCCTCTTGTACGGCAGTTACGCCGCACATAAGGAGGGGCGGGAGCCCCCGCCGTACCCGGTATGCGGCAGCGGGATGCGGGGCGCGCACTGCGGGATGCTCCCTTTCGTCCGGTAAACAACTCCCCGTTTCACCGGCACTGTGGCCCGATGGCCGACACGCGCGCCTCTACTCTGCCTGTATTCTCCGTTTATCGTAATACCTTTTTATGAAAAACGCAACGGTTTTTTCATTTTTTTGGCGGAAAAGCGTGGATTTGGTGTCATTTTCCCGTTAAGGGGCGTTGTGCAAAACATAGATTTTCTATCATTCAAGAAATCGATTTCTCGTCATTTTTCCATAATATCTTAATTTTTCCCCAGCAAATCCACGAAAACAAAGGCGGAAAAATTGTAATCCCGCAGTTTTTTTCGTTTGTTCTTTCCCACACTAAAGAATTGATTTCTTCGATAATACCGCTGTTTTTATCAAAAAAGCGCTTGCTTTTTCATTGAAAAACGTGTTTAATAGACTTGCCGAATGGATAGTATGCCTTTTTTCGGTACACAATCGATATGGCGTTGGATGACGAATGCAGGAGATCCGCCCCGGCGGAGCCGAAGGAACAAGCGTGCCTTTTGCCGAAGGCCCGTGAATATCTCAGGCACAAGGACTGTATTCTGACAACACTCTGGAAAGCGAAAGCACCGAAGGAGCAACCTTAATTAAAAGGGAATCTCTCAGGTCAGGAAACAGGGGGCAGGCAGCGAGAGGATCTCTTTGCACCTGCAGCCCTGTTTTATTTTTCCCGTCTGCGGCGGGTGTTCCGGGAGCGAGTCATGAAACGTAGCCACGATTATCTGATCATCACCAACAATCCCCTGGTCAAGCAGTGTCTCTCCGGGGATTACAGTGTCTCCTTTTATCCCGATGAGACCTACCGGGACATTCTGATCCGGGTCCGTGACCTGGTCTACGCCGGTCACCGGCTCTATACCCACCCCCTGGCCGGCAGCGTGAAGCCCAATGAGACGCCTTTCCGCTCCGTGCTGATCGGCGCTGAGCCCCATGAGTTGGACGAGTCCGCCGTGGTCATCATCGCCAGCGCCGTGGAGGCGTTTGACAAGTTTACCCCCCGCAACCGTCATTTGACGGAGCAAGTCCTTGAGGACTTCCAACTGATCGACTATACTCTGCTGTGCGGCGCCTTGGATTTTGACGCGGCAGCGGGTCTTAGTAAAATAAAGTAAAGAGGAGGAGGTGTTCGCTTTGAAGTTGGAGCTTGGTTTTATTGAGATCAAAGATCTTCAATTTTCAAAGGAATCCAAAGTGGAGAACGGCACCCTGTATGTCAATACCGATGACATCAAGGAATTCGTTCTCCAGGACGACGATGTGAAGGCCTGTGTCGCTGACATCCGCTTTGACATCGCCAAACCCGGCGAGAGTGTCCGCATCACTCCCGTCAAGGACGTTATCGAACCCCGCGTGAAGGTCGAGGGCCCCGGCGGTGAGTTCCCCGGCGTCATCGCCAAGGTCGATACGGTCGGCAGCGGCAAGACCCACGTTCTGCGTGGCTGCGCCATCGTCACCGCCGGCAAGATCGTTGGCTTCCAGGAGGGCATCATCGATATGTCCGGCCCCGGCGCTGACTACACGCCGTTTTCCAAGCTGCTGAACCTGGTCATCGTCTGCACTCCCGTTGAGGGCGTCAAGCAGCACGAGTATGAGCACGCTGTCCGCATGGTCGGTCTCCGGGCCGCTACCTGCGTGGGCGAGCTGGGCCGCAACGTCACCCCCGACGAGGTCAAGGAGTTTGAGACCTACGGTATCAAGGAAGGCATCGAGAAGTTCCCCAACCTGCCCCGCGTGGCCTATGTCCACATGCTGCAGTCCCAGGGCCTTCTGCACGACACCTATGTTTACGGTGTTGACGCCAAGCGTTCCCTGACCACCATCATCAACCCCACTGAGACCATGGACGGCGCCATCATCAGCGGTAACTGCGTGTCTGCCTGCGATAAGAACACCACTTATCATCATCAGAACAACCCCGTTGTGGCTGAGCTGTTCGCGCAGCACGGCAAGGCGCTGAACTACGTCTGCAACATCATCACCAATGAGAACGTGTATCTGGCGGACAAGCAGCGTTCCTCCGACTGGAGCGCCAAGCTCTGCCGTCTGCTGGATCTGGACGGTGTCATCGTCTCTCAGGAGGGCTTCGGCAACCCCGATACCGACCTGATCATGAACACCAAGAAGATCGAGCAGGTCGGCGTGAAGACCACCATCATCACCGACGAGTACGCCGGTCAGGACGGCAAGTCCCAGTCTCTGGCTGACGCCGATCCTCTGGCTGACGCTGTGGTCACCGGCGGCAACGCCAACCAGGTCATCGTTCTGCCCGCTATGGACAAGGTCATCGGCACCCTGGACTATGTGGACAAGATCGCTGGCGGCCATGCTGGTTCTCTGCAGCCCGATGGCAGCATCGAGGCCGAGCTGCAGGTCATCACCGGCGCCACCAACGAGATGGGCTTCAACAAGCTCAGCGCTCGTTAAGGAAGGGGGATACTGACAATGAGTTTTAAGGTCGTTCATTATATCAACCAGTTCTTCGCCAACATCGGCGGCGAGGAGATGGCTCACATCGCCCCCGAGCTGCGTGAGGGCATCGTTGGCCCCGGTCTGGCCTTCAACCAGGCCTGGAACGGCGAGGCTGAGATCGTCAAGACCATCGTCTGCGGCGACTCCTATTTCGCTGAGCACGAGAAGGACGCCAAGGCACAGATCCTGGAGTGGGTCAAGGCTGAGCAGCCCGATCTGTTCATCGCCGGTCCCGCGTTCAACGCCGGCCGTTACGGCTACGCCTGCGCCAACGTCTGCAAGGCTGTGCAGGAAGAGCTGGGCATCAAGGTCCTCACCGGTATGTATGAGGAGAACCCCGGCGCTGATCTGAAGAACAGCATTCTGATCGTTCCCACCGCTAACTCCGCCGCCGGTATGCGCAAGGCCGCTCCCGCCATGGCGAAGCTGGCTATGAAGCTGATGAAGGGTGAGAAGCTGGGCGCCTCCTGCGAGGACAACTATATGAACCAGGGCATCCGTGTCAACTTCTTCGAGAAGGAGCGCGGCTCCAAGCGTGCCGTGGATATGCTCATCAAGAAGCTGGCTGGCAAGCCCTTCACCACTGAGTATCCCATGCCCTCCTTCGACCGTGTGGCTCCCAATCCCGCTGTGAAGGATCTGTCCAAGGCCACCATCGCCCTGTGCACCTCCGGCGGTATCGTTCCCAAGGGCAACCCCGATCACATCGAGTCCTCCTCCGCCTCTCACTATGGTGAGTACTGCATCGCGGGCGTGGAGACCCTGACCGAGGCCACCTATGAGACCGCCCACGGCGGCTATGACCCCGTCTATGCCAACGAGGATCCCAACCGTGTCCTGCCTGTGGACGTGCTGCGTGAATTCGAGCGCGAGGGCAAGATCGGCAAGCTGCATGACTATTTCTACACCACCGTTGGTAACGGCACCGCCGTGGCCAGCGCCAAGAAGTTCGCCGCTGAGTACGCGCAGAAGCTGCTGGCAGCCAATGTAACCGCTGTCATCATGACCTCGACGTGAGGTACCTGCACGCGTTGCGGTGCAACGATGGTTAAAGAGATCGAGCGTGCCGGCATCCCCGTGGTGCATATGTGCACGGTTACTCCTATCTCCATGACGGTTGGTGCGAACAGAATCATTCCCACCATCGCCATTCCTCACCCCCTGGGCAACCCCGCTCTGACTCACGAGGAAGAGTATGCCCTGCGTAAGAAGCTGGTGGAGCACGCCCTTGAGGCCCTGACCACCGAGGTCGAGGATCAGACCGTTTTCGAGTTCTAATTCTCCAAAAACAGCCGTCCGGCTCTCCGGCCGGAGCCGGACGGCTTCCTTTTATGTGCGATTCCGCCGATAAAACAGGCCGAATGTGCGGTGTTTCCGCATTGTGTTTTCCCGTTTTCCCTGCTATGATACAAGTGATGTGATATATCCATTTTGGGGACAGGGTCCGTTTTCTGATTTGAATTTGAGTATAGCCACGTCCCGCCCGGGGCGTGTTTGATAGAACCATAAATTTGTAGATCCGGGGATCTGGGTAGATCCCTCCACTGATATGTAACTATAAAAAGGAGCGATGGAAACATGAGCAAGATCTATGATGTCATCGTACTGGGCGCTGGCCCCTCCGGCCTTGCCGCCGGTCTGTACGCTGGCCGCAGCAGACTCAGCACCCTGATCATTGAAAAGGGCCAGGACGGCGGTCAGATCGCCATCACCAATGAGATCGAGAACTATCCCGGCCAGGTCGAGGGTGACTCCGGCCCCAGCCTCATCGCCCGCATGACCGCCCAGGCCGCCCACTTCGGCGCCGAGCGTGTCAGCGACGTGATCAAGAGCGTGGAACTGGAAGGCGACGTGAAGAAGCTGGTGGGCAACAAAGGCGAGTATCTGGCCAAGACGGTCATCCTGGCCACCGGCGCGTTCCCTCGTCCCATCGGCTGCAAGAACGAGGCCAAGTATGTGGGCAAGGGCATTTCCTTCTGTGCCACCTGCGACGCCAACTTCTTTGAGGACTTTGAGGTCTATGTGGTCGGCGGCGGCGACGCTGCCGTGGAAGAGGCCATGTATCTGACCAACTTCGCCCGCAAGGTCACCATCATCCACCGCCGTGACGAGCTGCGCGCCGCCAAGTCCATCCA
>CAZFJB010000046.1:0-8005 GCA_964519775.1 uncultured Oscillibacter sp. | reverse complement strand
AGCTTCAGCGCCGCGCCGTAGGTAATGGTGTTCTTCTCCTGATAGGTGCCGTTGCTGTAGCCGGAGATGATCCCTGCGGAGGAAAGCTCCGTGACGTACTTATAGCACCAGGTGGAGGTGGTGATGTCGTTGAATTTCTTCACACCGTTGACCACACCGACGGACAGCGTGCCGGCGGCGATGGCCACGCCCCGGGCGTTCAGCGCCACATAGGGGATATTCACGGACCCGGTGAAGCTGCTGGAGGGCACAAAGCGGAGCTGGCTCATGGAGGAGGCGCCGGAGCCGGAATAGGCGTAGGCCGTGGTGAGGTCCGCTTTAACGGAACCGGCATACAGCACACCGGCGGTGGCGGCAGGCAGGTCCAGAAGCTGGATGGAGCTGAGAGCCATCCCCGTGGCATTGGAAACGGCTGAATAGACTGCGGAAACGGGGAAATTCACGGAGGTACCCTTGGTGGTGACGCTGTATACCTCCGCCACGGCGGAAGCGGTGACGCTGATCAAAATCGTGCCGGAGGCGGCGGTGCCGCTGGCGCCGTAGGCCGTGAAGCTGATAGCGGTGCAGTAGTTGCTGCCGCTGGGGATGTACGTCAGCTCCGAAAGCGCGTATTCACTGGTGGAGGTGGGACTAAAGGAGAATACTTTGCCGGAGGCGGTGGAGGCGGTGAGCTGGGTCCTGGCGGTGGTGCCGTACTGGCTGGCGCCGTAATAGTTATAATACAGGCCGCCGGTGGAGGGGATACCGGTCAGGACCATATACTGCAGGGAATCGCCGGTATAGGTCTTCAGGAACCGGGCAATGTCGTTGGCGTTGATCTGTAAGGCGGCGCTGGGGGTGGCGCTGTAGCGGATGTTGCCGCTGTAGCGGGAGACGGCGGCGCTCTCCGTGGAGATGACCAGGATGCCGCTCTCACTTTGGTTGTACCGGGTGCCGCTGCCGCCGTAAACGGTGAAGGTCAGCGTCACAGGGCCCTCAAAATCGCTGTCCGCCACGAAGCTCAGATCATCCAGGTCGTAATCGCCGTAGTCGCTGTCACTATAATAGAACTTATAGTCGTCCAGTTCGCTGCGGGTGAAGTAGGTCTCATTTCGGTTGCCGTAACGGTAGTAGACATAGCCATCGGCATAGTCGGCGCTGGCGGGCTGATCAAAGGCCACATACTTGAAGCTGCCGGTGCAGTTGTCATCGTAGAAGGCCTCGAAATCCGCGCTGTCGAACACCGCCTCGTCCCCGGCCTTCACGGTGTAGGTGATGTCCCCCTTGGCGGTGGAGGAGGACTTGCCGGAAACGGTGATCTTCAGCGTGCCGGAAACGGACCTGGAACCGCTGCCGTAGGCAGTGAAAGTCAGCGTCATAGGGCCCTCAAAATCGCTGTCCGCCACAAAGCTCAGATCGTCCAGATCGTAGTCACCGTAGCTGCTGTCACTGTAATAGAACGTGTAGTCCTCCAGCTCGCTGCGGGTGAAGTAGGTCTCATTGCGGTTGCCGTAACGGTAGTAGACATAGCCATCGGCGTAGTCAGAGGAGGACGGCCGGTCAAAGACGATGTAACGCAGATCGGAACTGTAGCCCGTCTGGAACACAGCGTTGAAATCGTCCGCGTCAAATAGGACCTCCTCGCCGGCCTTCACCTCATAGGCGATGGTGGTTTTGGAAGAGGATGACGTGCTCCCCTTGGTGCTGATGCGCAGGGTGCCGCTGGCAGAGCGGCTGCCGCTGCCGTGAACGGTGAAGCTGAGGGTCACAGGGCCCTCAAAATCGCTGTCCGCCACAAAGCTCAGATCATCCAGATCGTAATCGCCGTAATCGCTGTCACTATAATAGAACTTGTAGTCCTCCAGCTCGCTGCGGGTGAAATAGACCTCGCTGCGCTTGCCATACCGATAGTATACATATCCATCGGCATAGTCGGAACTGGAGGGCTTCTCAAAGGTCACATACCGGAAGGTGCCGGCGCAGTTCGCGTCATAAAAGCTCTCAAAATCACTGGCGTAGAAATATGTTTCCTCCCCGGCCTTCACGGTGTAGGAAATGTCGCCCTTGGAGGAAGAACTGGAAGAGCCCTTGGCGTTGATCGCCAGCGTGCCGGTGGCAGAGCGGCTGCCGCTGCCGTGAACGGTGAAGCTGATGGTCACAGGGCCTTCAAAATCACTGTCGGCCACAAAGCTCAGATCGTCCAGGTCATATTCGCCGTAATCGCTGTCACTGTAATAGAATGTATACGCTTCCAGCTCGCTGCGGGTAAAATAGACCTCGCTGCGCTTGCCATACCGATAGTATACATATCCATCGGCATAGTCGGAACTGGAGGGCTTCTCAAAGGTCACATACCGGAAGGTGCCGGCGCAGTTCGCGTCATAAAAGCTCTCAAAATCACTGGCGTAGAAATATGTTTCCTCGCCGGCTTCCACCTCATAGGTGATGTCCGCCGACGATCTGGCCCCTGCCATGGGAACCATGGTCAGTGTCATGACCAGGGCCAGCAGAAGGGCTGAAAGCTGCCTTTTGAACGATCGTTTCATAATGGCCTCCTGACACATAAAGTTTTTGATGATACTACCCTGAATTTAGCATAGCGAAAAGAGTCGATAGAATCATGAACAAGCTATGAACAACTGGATACAAAGCGGTTACAGTTCTGCGCCGCGGTGAAAAGCAGCCCATTTAACTGTGTATTTTCGCCAAACGCTATCATCGGTTTTTGGTGAGCCTTCGGCGGGCCGCTGATTTTTATGTGAATATTTTTCCCCGCTGTTGACAAATTTGGCGAATAAATATACAATCATCTCATCAGATATCCAGTGAGGTACGAAGCATGAGTATTTGGAACATCGCTGCCAACTATTACCAATATTTCCTGCGAGGCACACGGACCACGATCCTGGTCGCGCTGGTGACCGTGATCTGCGGCGCGCTGCTGGGCTGTGTCATCGCGCTGATGCGCCTTTCAAAATGCAAGCCGCTGGACGCTTTCAGCCGCCTGTATATCACGGTGATCCGGGGCACGCCTATGATCGTGCAGCTCTACATCGTCTACTTCCAACTGGACTTTATCAAGTACCCCTCCGGCAGTATTCTCGGCGTGGATCTGGAGCGGGTCATCCCCTGCGTCATCGCTTTGTCCATCAACTCCGCCGCCTATGTGGCGGAGATCATCCGGGCGGGCATCCAGGCGGTGGACCATGGGCAGATGGAGGCGGCCCGGTCCTGCGGCATGACCGGCAGTCAGGCCATGCGGTACATCATCATGCCCCAGGCCATCAAAAACATCCTCCCCGCCATCGGCAACGAGTTCGTCACCATGGTGAAGGAGACCTCCATCATTCAGTATCTGGGCATCAGCGACCTGATGTATAACAACGGCATCGTGGTCACCGCGACCTACAATCCGCTGCCCTGCTACTATATTTCCGCGATCATTTATCTGGCGCTGAACATCTGCCTGGGCAAGGGCCTCAGCGTCTTTGAAGGGAGGCTGAAGAAGAGTGAGCGGTAACGTGCTGTTTGAGATCAAAGGACTGAAAAAGCAATTCGGGGACCTGACGGTGTTCGACGGTCTGAATGAAACCATCTCCAAGGGAGATGTGGTGGTCATCATCGGTCCCAGCGGCGGCGGAAAGTCCACCTTTATTCGATGCCTGAACCTTTTGGAGCAGCCCACGGCGGGCACCATCCTCTTTGAAGGGCAGGATATCACCGCAAAAGGCTTTGACGTGAATCTGCACCGCCAGAAGGTGGGCATGGTGTTCCAGCAGTTCAACCTTTTCAACAACCTGTCGGTGCTGGACAACATCACCATCTCCCTCACCAAGGTCAAGGGATTGTCCCAGGCCGAAAGTGAGGAAAAGGCCATGGCGCTTTTGAAGCGGGTCGGCCTGGAGGATAAGGCAGACGCCTATCCCAGCCAGCTCTCCGGCGGACAAAAGCAGCGGATCGCCATCGTCCGCGCCCTGGCTATGGAACCGGACGTGCTGCTCTTTGACGAGCCTACCTCCGCCCTGGATCCGGAAATGGTGGGTGAGGTGCTGCGGGTCATCTCCGACCTGGCCAAGGAGGGCATCACCATGGTGGTGGTGACCCACGAGATGGGCTTTGCCCAGAAGGTGGGCACCCGGGTCCTCTTCATGGCTGACGGCCAGATCGCCGAGGAGGGCACCCCGGAGCAGATCTTTGAGCACCCCCAGAATCCCCGGACCCAGGAATTTTTATCCAAAGTCATCAACGTGATCTAAATTTATAATTTGTTTGAATATTTAGGAGGAAATTATCATGCTGCATTCCATCGATTCTGAGATCCTGTTCCTGAAGCAGGAGGACGTTATCAAGGCCGGCCTGCTGGACATGAAGCAGATCCTGAAGGTCACGGAAAAGACCTATGAGCTGATGGGCCAGGGTCTGATCAAGAACCCCCCCAAGGTCCGCACCCGGATCCCCGACGATGAGAATTGGCAGTCCTTCTTCAACTCCATGCCCTGCTACATCGGCGGTGACGTGAATATCGGCGGCATCAAGTGGGCGGCGGAGTCCAAGAAAAACGCCCACACCCCCGGCATCCCCTATGGTATCGACATCACCATCCTCAGTGACCCCGAGACGGTGCTGCCCTTCTGCATCCTGGACGGCACGCTGGTCACCGCCATGCGTACCTCCGCTGTCGGCGGCCTGCTGGCCAAGTACAGCGCTCCCTCCAGTGCGGAGACCGCCTGTCTGGTCGGCGCCGGCGTCATTGGCCGGACCATGATCATGGCCGTGTGCGAGGCCATCCCCACCCTGAAGACCATCTATCTCTGCGATCTGGATCTGCCCAAGGCCCAGGCTGTAGCCGCTGAATATCAGGGCAAGTATCCCGTAGAGATCATCCCCACCTCCGACAGCAAGGCCGCCGCGCAGAAGTCCCAGTTGATCGTCACGGAAACCACCGCCGGCAAGCCCTTCGTGGACAAGAGCTGGCTGACCCCCGGCTGCGGCCTGGTGTCCATGGCCTCCAATGAGATCGAGCTGGATGTGGCCGCCAGCGCCGATGTGATCTGCATTGACTACTGGAAGCAGATGATCACCTATCCCGGCAAGGCTGTGACCCAGCTCTATGAAAAGGGCCAGCTCACCCAGGACGATGTCTCCGAGCTGGGCGATCTGGTGCTGGGCAAGAAGACCGGCCGTACCTCTGACGATCAGTTTGTCTTTGCCACTTCCATGGGCATCGGCGCGCTGGACATCATGATCGGCTATCAGCTTTATCAAAACGCCATGGAAATGGGCATCGGCACCAAGGTGAAGCTGTGGGACAAGCCCCTGTGGGAGTAATCTTTCCAAACATCAACTCTTTTGAATAGGAGGAACATACCATGAAACATCTGAAAAAAGCGCTGGCATTACTGCTGGCCTCTATGACCATTCTCAGCCTGACCGCCTGCGGCGGCACAAAGAGCGAGGAACCGGCAAAGGCTCCCGATACCGCCCAGCAGGAAGAAGCCCCCTCTTCCAGCACCACCCCCAAGATCGACGCCATCAAGCAGGCCGGCGTTCTGGTGGTCGGCACCTCCGCCGACTACCCGCCCTATGAATTCCACACCCAGATCGACGGTAAGGACACCATCGTCGGCTTTGATATGGCTATCGCCCAGTATTTCGCTGACAGCCTGGGCGTAGAGCTGAAGATCGTGGACATGAACTTCGACAGCCTGCTCATCAGCCTCTCCCAGGGCGACTTTGACCTGGTACTGGCCGGCCTGACCCCTGATGAGGAGCGGAAAAAGGCCGTTGACTTCACCGACGTTTTCTATGTCAACAAGCAGATCGTCCTCATCCGCAAGGAGGACGCCGATACCTTCAAGACTGTGGAAGATCTCAAGGGCCACAAGGGTGCCGTCCAGACCGGCACTGTGCAGGCGGACATCGCCAAGGATACCATCGGTGAGGAATACACCGTGGGCCTTGTGAAGTTCCAGGATCAGATCATGGAACTGAAGAACAAGAAGGTTGACATGGTCTTCACCAATTCTCTGGTCGGCGCAGGCTATGCCGCCCAGAACGATGACCTGATGGTCCAGGACGTTGGCATCGTCTTTGATGACAAGGGCTTTGCCGGCGCAGTCCAGAAGGGCAATGAAGATCTGCTGGACTACTTCAACGAGGTCATCGCCGAGATGCAGTCCCAGGATCTCATCACTCAGTACATTGCTGAGGCCCAGGCCCTGGCCGGTACCAGCGAATAACTGTCCCATTTGAAAAGCGGAGCCGAAAGGCTCCGCTTTTTTATGCCTCCTCAGGTCTGCGGCACCCCATCATATTTCCCGGCGGGGACGCATAAAACATACAAACGGACAAACATAGGAGGCGTGCTATGAAAAAACGAGGGATACTCTGCTGTTTCCTGCCGCTGTGTCTGCTGCTGACCGCCTGCGGCACGACAGAGCGGCAGGCGGCGGTCCCGTCGCCGCTGGGACAGGCTGCCGGTATGGATGAGAGCGAGCCGCTGCTGGTGATCGATGACCGGGAGATCCCGGCCTGGCAGTATCTCTACTGGCTGGCCGTCGACTGCCAGCGGCTGGAGTCACGGTACGCGGAGAGCGGCGTCCCGCTGGACTGGTCCGCCCCCGCCGGAGACGGCACGCTGGAGACGGCGGTAAAGGCCGCCGCCTTGGAGGACACCGTCCTCTGCGCCGTGGTGGCATCCTGGAGCGACAGCTATGGCCGCGCCCTGACAGAGGCGGAAGAAGCCGCTCTCCCCGCCCGGGAGGTGCCCTTCCTCTCTGAGGCCCAGAGCCGGTGGCTCACCGCCCTGGGGCAGCAGTACGCCGCCTTATACCAGCTCTACGAGACCCCCGACAGCCCTCTGGCCCCGGAGGCGGAGGCGCTGGCACGCTTTGAGGAGACCGACGGTTTTTTGAAAGCCCAGCGCCTTCTGATCCCCAAAAACGGTGACCGGGAAAGCGCCTACCAGCAGATCACGGCCCTCTTCGCCCGGATCAACAGCGCCCAGGACGCCAACGCCGCCTTTGCCGACGCCCTGGCGGAAACCGGCGGCGATGTCATGGCTGACACGGACTGGACCGACTCCCTGCGGGAGGCAGCTTCCGCCCTGGAACCGGGACAGCTCTCCGGCATCCTGGAAACGGAGGCGGCGTTCGTGATCCTCCGGCGGCTCCCCACGGACCAGGCAGCCCTGCGGCAGGCCCATTTTGAAAGCCTCCTTCAAAGCGCCGGGGCGGATGCTTCCGTCCGTGCCGCCGAGGCCTACAGCCGCCTCTCCCCCTCGGAATTCTGGTCACGGCTGCGGGATGGATGACAGTATCCGGGCGCTGAGAATCGCGATAGATTGTTAAATTTTCGTCAATTTGAACGAAAGGGACTGTTGGTTTGTCAAACATTTAACAAAAATTCGTGAAATCCCAAATTAGCGTTGACGAGGACGAAAAAAGCCCGTATAATCTATGTTGTCCGAAGGGGGATGGATCTGCTTGACAAAAAATTAACGATCCAGTTTCCTCTCTCACCGTTAAATCTGACGGGCTTCCGTCTAAAAAAATGGAGGATCACCATGAAAGAACTCTATATTGTCAACTGCTGCCGTACCGCTATTGGCTCCTTTGGCGGCTCCCTGAAAAACACTCCCGCTGTGGAGCTGGGCGCCATCGTGGTCAAGGAGGCCCTGAAGCGGGCCAACGTCGCTCCCGAGAACGTGGACGAGCTGATGTTCGGCTGCATCCTCACCGCCGGTCAGGGCCAGAACCCCGCCCGTCAGGTGGCTGTGAAGGCCGGCATCCCCTATGCCATCCCCGCCTATACCGTGGGCATGGTCTGCGGCTCCGGCATGAAGTCTGTCATTGAGGGCGCCCGCTCCATTCTGGCCGGCGACTCTGACGTGGTGGTCTGCGGCGGCACCGAGAACATGAGCGCCGCTCCCTATCTCTCCGGCGATTCCCGCTGGGGCGCCCGCATGGGCGACAAGAAGATCGTCGACGAGATGATCAAGGACGGCCTGTGGGACGCTTTCAACAAC
>CAZFJB010000045.1:0-8150 GCA_964519775.1 uncultured Oscillibacter sp. | reverse complement strand
CCTTGTCTGCGTCAGCGTGGTGCTCTTCAACTGCTGGAAGGTCGTGTCGGAAAAGATGTACCGCCGCAGCTTTGAGCAGCGGAAGAAGAATGATCTCCAATGGTTTGAGGACTTGATGAGCCGCCCTGTGCCGCTTGCGGAGGACGAACAGGCGGAAATGGCGGAAAAAATGGCCCACGCTCTGCGTTCCAACCGTGCTGTCCTTGCTTTTGACGCGGCGATGGAGGAAGCGGAGGCCGCGGAACCCGAGACCTTCCAAGTATACATACCGCTGATCGCGGAGATCATTCAGCGGCTCTACCCCCGCTACGCGAATCAGAACGCGCGCAAGCAGGCGTACTATTCCTATCTGCTCGCCCGTTTTCAGGTAATACGCCGCGCGCCGAGCGAGCGCATCGCCGACTGGCTGCTCAAGCAGATCCGGGAGGCGAAGAGCCTTTATAATCTGGAAAACGCGCTGCGGGCGGTCTACGCCTCCGCGCGGATCCCTCTTGTGCTCAGTTCCCTGCGCGCGCTGGACGGCACGGATGGGGTCCTTCTGCATGAAAAGCTTCTGGTGGACGGTCTTCTGACCTTCGGCGACAGTGACGCGCTGATCACGGAGCTGTGGAAGGAGCTGCCGCTTCGCGGCGCGCGGATGCGCAGACTTCTGCTGGACTATATCCGCTTTGCCTCCGGCGCGTGGGGGAAGGAGATGCTGGAGCTTCTGGAGCAAACGGACGAGACGGAGACACGCATCGCCTGTCTGCGCTATTTCGGGAAATATCCCGATGAGCGCTTCCGCGCGGCGCTCTATCATCTCACGGAGGAAAGCGGCGCGGTGTGGGAGCTCCACGCTGTGTGCATGACGGCGCTTGCCGCCTATCCGGGAGAGAGAACGGTCGAACTTCTGAAGACCGGCCTTTGCAGCCGGAACTGGTATGTCCGCTACAACGCGGCCCTCAGTCTGCGCGCGCTGAAGGTCAGCCCGGAGCAGCTTCAGGACATTCTGACCGGCGATGACCGCTACGCGCGGGAGATGCTGCGATACTGCCTGGGACTCACCACGCGGACAGAAGCGGAACGGGAGGCGGTGCCGGTATGACAGATGCGATCCGCTTCTTTTTAAGCTGCGTCAATGTCTTTTTCTTCCTTTATCTCATTGGCTATTCGACCTTCCTCTTCTTATCCGTCGTTGTGGGCGCGTCACGCCTTTACGGCGATAAGGAGCAGGAGCTTTTGCGCAACAAACTCTGGCAGAACTATCATGTGCCGGTCTCGATCCTCGTCCCCGCCTACAACGAGGAGGTGACGGTGGTGGAGACCGTCCGCTCGCTCCTGGCGCTGGACTATAAGCTCTATGAGATCATCGTCATGGACGACGGCTCAAAGGACGAGACCTCAAAGGTGCTGATCGACGCCTTTCACATGACGCGCGTTGAGCGCCCGATCCGGCGCAGCCTCGCCTGCAAACCGGCGGAGGCCGTTTACGAGTGTGACAGCGAGAAGGTGCCCATCACGCTTGTGCGCAAGCAGAACGGCGGCAAGGCAGACAGCCTCAATATGGGCATCAACTGCGCCCGCTATCCCTACTTTGTCTGCATGGATGCTGACTCCGTTTTGCAGTACGATTCGCTGGAGCGCATTGTCCGCCCGGTGCTGGAGCACAAAAATGTGGTCGCCGTGGGCGGCAGCGTCCGTCCCGCCAACGGTGTGGTGCTCCGCGGGGGACGTGTGGTGAAGTACGGCCTGCCGAAAAAGCTGCTTGCCTGTATGCAGGCCCTGGAGTACGACCGCTCGTTCCTGGCCGCGCGCATTCTGCTGGACCACTTCAACGGCAACCTCATCATCTCCGGCGCCTTCGGCCTTTTCGAAAAGCGCACGGTCGTGGCGGCGGGGGGCTATGACGCGAGCACCATGGGCGAGGATATGGAGCTTGTCGTGCGGCTGCACGAATTTTGCCGCGCGAACCACCGTCCCTATCAGATCAAATATGCCGCCGACGCGATCTGCTGGTCGCAGGCACCGGAAAAGCTGCGTGACCTGGGCAAGCAGCGCAAGCGCTGGCAGCGGGGCCTCTTCCAGTCCATGTGGGGACACCGGGAGATGCTGGCAAATCCACGTTACGGCGCGGTCGGAACGGTTTCGTACCTCTATTTTCTGCTCTATGAGCTTCTCTCGCCGTATATCGAGGTGTTCGGCGTGGCAACGATCCTGCTGTCCATCGCGGTGGATATGCTCAATGTCCGCTACATGACGCTATACTTTGTGCTCTACGCGCTTTACGGCGCCCTGCTGTCGCTGACGGCCTTCTTCTCCCGCATCCACACGCTGGACATGAAACTCTCCATCGGCGATCTGTGCAAAGCCACGCTGCTTTGCCTGTTTGAAACGACATTCCTGCGCTTTTATCTTGCCGTTGTGCGGGCAACGGCCTTTGTCGGCTATAAAAAGAACAAGCTGAACTGGGATAAGCTTGCCCGCCAGAAGCTCAACAACGGGACCTGACCCTACAGGAGGATGACCATGACAACAGCCAGCACGCTCCATGAGAAAAAGACCGTTCTCATCGCCGACGACTCGGCGCTGAACCGGGAGATGCTTGCCGAAATTCTCGGCGAGGGCTACGAATACCGCTTCGCGGAGGACGGCGAGCAGCTTCTTCGCCTGCTCTCTGACGGCATCGAGGCGGACATCCTTCTGCTGGATATGCATATGCCCAACATGAACGGCATGGAGACGCTGAAGATCATGAAGGCTCACCGGTGGACGGACGAGCTGCCGGTAGTCATCATCTCCGCCGAGGACGATGTGGGCGTGATCCGCAACGCCTATCATCTCGGTGCCATCGACTACATCCGCCGCCCCTTCAACGCCTTCATGGTGAGTCACCGTGTGGAGAGGGTCCTTGCGGTGTATTCACGCAACAAGCGCCTTGCCCGCATGGTGGAAGAGCAGGTGCTTGAGCGGGAAAAGGTCAACGGGATGCTCATCAATATCCTCAGCCGTGTGGTGGAGGTGAACAACCAGGAGTCCGGCGAGCACACGCTGCGGGTGCAGCGTGTCACACGGGTGCTGCTGGAGCGGCTCGTCCAGATCACAGACCGCTATCCGCTCAGCGAAGAGGAGATCACCATGATCTGCTCCGTTTCGGCGCTGCATGACATCGGCAAGGTGGTCGTGCCGAAGGAGATCCTGAATAAACCCGGCGCCCTGACTGAAGAAGAGTGGGAGATCATGAAATCCCACACCGTCAGGGGCGATGAAATGCTCTGGGAAATTCCCGTGGATCAGAGCGAGCCGCTGATGACGCTGGCTCATGAGATCTGCCGGAGCCACCACGAGCGCTATGACGGCAGCGGCTACCCTGATGGGCTCAAGGGGGACGAGATCCCCATCTCCGCCCAGGCGGTGTCCCTGGCCGATGTCTACGATGCCCTCACCAGCGCGCGGGCCTATAAGGATGCCTATTCTCACGAGCAGGCCCTTGAGATGATCCAGGACGGCGCCTGCGGCAGCTTCAATCCACTGCTGCTCCAGAGTCTCACGGAGGGGAGCGACGCGCTGCTGGCGGAGCTGAGCCTGAATCCCAACGAGCAGAACTACCAGAAAGCTCTGCGTGAGCTGACGGAGGAGACGCTGGAACAAAAGGACGTGAACGTCAGCAGCCGTGCCGCCTCGATCGTGGAGAGCGAGCGGACGAAGAAGGAGTTTTTCGCCCGTCTGTGCGGCGGCATCCAGTTTGAGTATGACGCCGTGACACGCAAGGTGGTCTCCCTGGACTACTACGATCAGTCCGGTGAGAAAAAGAGCCTTTCCGGAACAGCCACCCACCTTCTGAGCGTGGAGGACTGGACCCGCCTGCACGAGCGTGTTCGGGAGGCCACCCGGGAGCAGCCCACCGTTACCATGAACGTGCTGGTCCCGCTCAATGACGAGCCGAGATGGCATCGCCTGACGGCCCGGAGCGTCTGGAGCGATGAGGACGAAAAGTACATCGGCATTGTGGGGCAGTTCACGGATATTCACGATGAGATCGTGCGTGGGGGAAAGGATCTGCTCATAAACGGTATGCGTGTGAGCGGCGAGAATGTCGTCGCCATGCGCGGCATCTTTGACGTGGTGCGGCTGGTAGACCCCACGGCCTGCCAGGTGCTCAGTATCCGGGAGGACGGCGGCATCGAGCGCAGCGAGAAGCGCTGCTACGAGGTTTGGAACCGCTGTGAGTGCTGCAAAAACTGCACCTCGATGCAGGCGCTGCGCAATAAAAAGTGGATGACCAAGCTGGAGGTCCGGGACGGGCACATCTTCTCCGTCCTCTCCCGCTATGTGAAGTGCGGGGACGAGGACTGCGTGCTGGAGGTGGCGCTGTGCATGGAGGATAGCGCGGAGCTTGCCAGAAACGAGGTGGGCTATCTGCCTGACAGCGTGACCTTGCAGGGCTATTACCGTGACACGCTGACCGGCGCGTATACCCGTGCCTACCTGGAAAACTTCCGTGCCAATCTGGAGGGAGCACAGGGCGTGGCGGTCATCGACATCGACCGCTTCAAGAGCATCAACGACACCTACGGCCATCGCGCGGGCGATGCCGCGCTGCGGCAGATCGCCGCGGCGGTACGTACCTGCATCCGTGATAAGGACCCGCTGATCCGCTACGGCGGAGACGAGTTCGTGCTGCTCTTCCAGGAGATCGGGGAGGAGGCCTTCTTCAAGAAACTGGAGAAGATCAAGCAGGCCGTCCGTGAAACGACAGTGGAGGAATACCCGCAGATGCGCCTTGGCATCAGCATCGGCGGCGCTTACCGTGTCGGTTCGCTGGAGCGTGCCATCGACGAGGCGGACAAGGCGATGTATCGGGACAAATTCAGGATGGAGGGACAGTAAAATGGAACTGCGTGAATTTTTTGCCTCTGTGGGCGGCGATTGCGAAGCGGTGTTGAACCGCCTTCCCAGCGAGGCGATGGTGCGCCGCTTTCTGCGTAAATTTCCCGCCGACCCATCCTATGACGCGCTGCATACGGCGCTGGCGGCGGGAGATCTCGCGACGGCCTTCCGTGCCGTCCACACCATCAAGGGCACGGCGGCCAACCTGGGACTGGACACGCTGGCCTCTGCCGCCTCAGCGCTGACGGAGGCGCTGCGGGGCACGGACACCCTGCCGCCCCAAGCTCTTGTGGACACGGTGGACACGGCGTATGAATTGACCGTGCGGCAGATCGCTGCGCTGGATGAGTAAGGGGGAGGCCTGTGAGGAAAACACGAACGCTACCGGCACTTAGAGCGGTTGCCCTTGCCCTCGCCGCGCTGCTGATCGTATCAGCAGCCTCCTCCGTGGCTTACGCCACGGAGGAACGAGACACCGTCCGTGTGGGATTCTTCGCCTTTGACGGCTATCACTCAATGGATGAAAAAGGCGTGCGCGGTGGCTACGGCTATGAGTTCCTGCGCATGATCGCGCGTTACTGGAATGTAGAGTACGAGTATATCGGTTACGACAAGAGCTGGAATGATATGCTGGATATGCTGGCGGCGGGGGAGATCGACCTTGTGACCTCCGTTCAGTCCACGCCGGAGCGTGAGGCGGAATTTGCTTTTTCCGAGCCGATCGGTACGAGCAGCGCCATGCTGACGGCGAGCAGCGAGAATATGACGATCGAATCCGGCGCGTATCGCACCTATGACGGTATGCGTGTCGGCCTGCTCAAGGGGAGCAGCCGCAACAGTGATCTGAGGGAATTCGCACGGAAAAATCGCTTTTCCTACACGCCGGTCTATTTTGACCTGCACACCGAGCTGGAGCAGGCGCTGAAAGACGGCAGGATCGACGCCGTGTGTACCAGCTCGCTGCGCCAGCTCAACGGCGAGCGGGTGCTGGACTACTTCTCAGTGGAGCAGTTCTACGCTCTCGTGCGCAAGGAGGATACGGCGCTTCTTGAAAAGCTCAACTATGCCATCAACCAGCTCAACGCGGTGGAGGGCGACTGGAAGAACGACCTGAACAACAAGCATTATTTCCACTGGGAGGAGCGGGATCTGACCTTCACCCCCGAGGAGCAGGCGCTGATCCGTGAATATGCCGATGGAAAGAAGCGGCTTGTCGTTTCCGCCTGCATGGATAAAGAGCCCTACATCTACATGGAGGATGGGGAAGCGAAGGGTATTTTGCTTGATTACTTCGCGCGGCTTGCCGCGTATGCCGGCATCCCCTATGAGGTCGTCGTGCCCGCCGACCGCATGGAGTATTTGCGGTGGTTGGACGCGGAGGAACCGGCCAACGCGTTTCTGGACGGCCGCTTTTCGAGCATTTATCAGGCTGAAGAGTGTGGACGCGCGATCACAGCGCCCTACACCACCATGCGCCTTGCCATGGTGACCCGCCGGGACTTCAACGGCAATATCAAAACGCTGGCCGTGTCGGAGGCCCAGGGCCTCTTCGGCATTGAGGAGGGGCTTGCCCCCAACGCCGAGCGGCTGAGCGTGGATTCCCGTGAGGAGGCGATGCGGGCGGTGCTCCGTGGCAAGGCGGACGCTGCCTTCGTCTATCTCTATACGGCTCAGCAGTTCGTCAATCAGGACGAGCGGGGCCTTTTGACCTATACCATGCTGGAGGAGCCGACCTACGACTATCACATCGCCTTCGCCTCCACCGTGGACAGCCGCCTTGCGGGCATCTTCACCAAGGCGATCTACGCCATGCCCAGCGGCACCTTTGAAAACATCGCCTCCGGCTACACCAGCTACCGGGCGGAGGGTACGGATCTCTCCACATGGATCATGATCCACCCGTTCCTCACACTGCTTGCCCTGATGTCGGCGTTTACGCTGTGCGTGCTGGCGTTCGTGGCGCACAAGCGGGAGAAGCGGGCGGTGCAGGAGCAAAAGCGGGCGGAGGAAATGCGTCTGCTTGCCGAGCGGGCTGAGCGTGCCAGTCACGCCAAGAGCGCTTTCCTTGCCAATATCTCTCACGACATCCGCACGCCTATGAACGCCATCGTGGGCATCACAGCCCTGATGGAGCAGGAGCCGGGACTAAGCGACCATCTGCGCGGCTATCTGCGAAAGCTCCAGAGCTCCAGCGGCTATCTGCTGAGCATCTTCGATGATGTGCTGGATATGAGACGTGTCGAGGCCAAGCAGATCATTCAGGATCGGGAGAGTGTTTCCCTCAGCGATATGCTGCGGCAGGTGGAGAGCATGGTACGCATGGACGCAGAAAAGCGGCGGCAGACGCTCCGTGTCTCGATCGTGCCGCTTACGCACGATGTGGTGCTGGCTGACAGCACCTGTTTACAGCGCGTTTCCATGAATCTCCTCTCCAACGCCGTCAAATATACGCCCGAGGGCGGCACGATCACCGTGACGCTGGAGGAACTGGGCAGCACAGAGGCGGAACACGCCGACTTCCGCCTCACCGTGGAGGACAACGGCATCGGAATGCCGCCGGAGCTGGTGGAGCGCCTCTTTGAACCCTTTGCCCGGGGTGAGGATTCCGTGACCAACAAAATACAGGGCACCGGCCTTGGTATGGCGATCACCAAGGGCATCGTGGACGCCATGGGCGGCACGATCACCGTGGACAGCACGCCCGGGGAGGGCTCACGCTTTGCGGTCACGCTGACGCTCGCGTTCGCGGAGGGAGAAGTGAAGGAAGAAAAAGAGGAAGAAGTGCTGTGGGGCAGACACTTCCTCTGCGCGGAGGACAACGAGCTCAACGCCGAGATCCTGACAGAGCTGCTGCGTCTGCGGGGGGCGGAGTGTACCATCTATCCCAACGGCGCTGAGCTGGTCCATGCGTTTGAGACGGTCAGGGCCGGCGAATTTGACGCGATTTTGATGGACATTCAGATGCCGGTGATGAACGGCCTGGACGCGGCGCGGGCCATCCGCGCGGGGGAAAATCCCCTTGGGCGGAGCATCCCCATCATCGCCATGACGGCGAATGTCTTTGCCGAGGATGTGGCGCACAGTCTGGACGCGGGCATGGATGCCCATATCTCCAAGCCCATCGACATCGAGGAACTGAACCGAACAGTGGCAAAGCTCTGCCACCCGGATGGATCATAAGCCGCCGATACACGCTGCGATCACCGAACAAAAAGCTCCTGAAATCGTAAGATTTCAGGAGCTTTTTGTTATCCGATTATTTTCCAGTGCTTATCAACGTGATT
>CAZFJB010000044.1:0-8260 GCA_964519775.1 uncultured Oscillibacter sp. | reverse complement strand
ATAGGTACGTTTCGTTGCCATGTTGAGACACCTCCTGTCAGATTTCCGTCCGCCTCGCGGCGGCATTTACTCGACACCGCGGCCATAGGCCACGGAGCAGTAAGCATAGTATTCGCGTTTATGCGCACCGATTAGTATACAGACTTTTTCAATTTCTGTCAAGAATAAGTTGCGGATCCTTTCTAAAATGTCTGTTTCCTTCAAATTTCGGAAGATGTGGTAGTAAATTTGTCTGTCATCCCCACATTTTGTTGTATGGGCATGGGCGGGTCCCTTGTTCCATCCTGTCCCGCAAAATTTTTTTCTTAAACAGAGAGGATAAACGTGGCTATGGAACCCGTGACAGGAGGCCTTACGAGAGAAAAAACTTTGTGCTTTATTATTTAGAATAGGTGTTGATTGAGAAGAGGATTTTTGGTATAATATATGCGGTATCGTTTTGTTTGAATTTTTAAGAGAGGTGTTTCTGATTTGAATTCTGTCGCTGATGTATGGGCGAACGTACTTCAGCAGCTAAAAAAGGACCTTTCGGAGACCACCATTGCCACCTGGTTCGATGAGCTGACGGCGGTGGACATCCGGGAGAACACCTTTTTGCTGCACTGCCCCAACGACTTTAAAAAGCGATATATTGAATCGTTGTTCACGAAAAATATCAAGGCCGCCCTGCAGGATATTTTCTCCATGGAGTTTGAGATCAGGATCCTGGATGACAGGGAACTGGCGGAGCTTCAGGGCAACGCCCCCAAGCACCAAAGCGAGCGGTTCACCTCCGCGGAGTTTACCTTTGAGACCTTTGTGGTGGGACCCAGCAATAAGCTGGCCTACGCCGCGTCCCACGCCGTGGCGGAGCATCCCGCCCAGAACTATAACCCGCTTCTGATCTACGGCGAGTCCGGTCTGGGCAAGACCCATCTGCTCTACGCCATCGCCAACGTGATCCGCCGGGATGATCCCAATGCCAAGATCGTCTATGTAAAGGGCGATGACTTCATCAACGAGTTCATCGAACTGATCCGGGCGGGCCGGGGCAGCGAGTTCCGGGCCAAATACCGGGAGGCGGATCTGCTGCTGGTGGACGACGTGCAGTTCGTGGCCGGCAAGGAGCAGGTCCAGAACGAATTCTTCCATACTTTCAACAATCTTTACGAGTCTGGAAAGCAGATCGTTTTGACTTCGGACCGTCCCCCCTCTGAGATGACGCTGCTGGACGACCGGCTGCGGACCCGATTCGAGTGGGGCCTGCTGGCGGACGTGACCCCGCCGGATCTGGAGACCCGTCTGGCCATCGTGAAAAACAAGGCGGCGGCTCTTGGCATGGATCTGCCGGACAAGATCGCCAGCTACATCGCCGAAAACGTTACTTCCAACGTGCGGCAGTTGGAGGGCACGGTCAATAAGATCCTGGCCTACAAGGATCTTTTAGGCAGCGACGCCGACCAGGAAACCGTGGATCGAGCCATGCAGGACATTATCAAGAGCAGCAAGGAATACGTTCCCACGCCGGATAACATTCTGGACCACATCAGTAAGTTCTACGGCGTGGACAAGGAGATCATCAAGGGCCAGCAGCGGGTGAAAAACGCGGTGGCCGCCCGGCAGATCGCCATGTATCTGATTCGCAGCATCACCAAGCTCTCCGTGGTGGAGGTGGGTAAGGTCTTTGACAACCGGGATCACTCCACTGTTCTCTACTCTATCAAGCAGGTGGAAAAGCAGATGAAATCCGATCCCTCCTTCGCTGAAACGGTGAAGGAGATCAAGGCCAATATCATCAACCGAAATTGAGGAGTTTTCCCTTTTTTAAGTGTGGAAAAGGAAAAAGAAAATGTGGAAAAAAGGGCTATGTAAATTTTTTCATGTTTTCAACAATTTTTTCCACATTTAAGTGGGAGTGGGAAAACCTTCTGTATCAATCGGTTTGGGAGATTTCCACAGTTGAAAGGTCCTACTGTTACTCTCTACTAAAAAAATTTATTTTTATTTGTTTTTAAAAGCTCCCTGAAAAAATACAAGAAAGGAAGCGGCGCTTATGATCAAATTTTCCTGTGAAAAAGTATTTCTGCAAAACGCCATTACCGTTACCAGCCGGGCCGTGGCGCAGAAAAGTTCCATCCCCGCGCTGGAAGGTCTGCTGATCCACGCGGACCAGCAGCTAACCATCTCCGGCTACAATATGCAGACCGGTATCCGCACCAACGTGTTTGCCAACGTGGTGGAGGGCGGCGACATCGTGCTCAACGCCCGTCTGTTCGGTGATATCATCCGCCGGATGCCCGATGACATGATCACCTTCACCGCCGATGAGAAGATGATGGTCCACCTGTCCTGCGGCGACGCGGATTTTGATATTCTGGGTCTGTCCGCCGCGGATTATCCTGATCTTCCTGAGGTGGAGGATGAGTATTCCGTTTCCATGCAGCAGAAAGTTCTCCGCAGCATGATCGAGGAAGTGGCCTTCGCCGTTTCCACCAATGAGAGCCGGCCGGTCCACACCGGCGCCCTTTTTGAGGTGGCGGACATGAGTCTGAGCATGGTGGCGGTGGACGGCTTCCGCCTCGCTTTCCGCCGGGAGAAGCTGGAAAAACTGGAGGGTGGCGCTTTCTCCTTCGTAACTCCCGGCTCTGCCCTGAATGAAGTAAAGAGCATCTGCGGTGATGTGGAGGATCTGGTGACGGTGACCCTGGGCAAGCGGCACATCCTCTTTGAGATCGGCGATACGCAGCTCATCTGCCGCCGGCTGGAAGGTGAATTCCTGGATTATAAAAACGCCATTCCCCGGAAGAATCCCATCACTGTGGTGGCGGAGACAAAGGCGCTGATCGAGAGTATCGACCGTGTGTCTGTGGTGATCTCCGACAAGCTGAAAAGCCCGGTGCGGTGCCTGTTTGACCATGATAAAGTGCTTCTTTCCGCCAAAACCGGCAACGGCGAGGCAAAGGATATCTGCCGCCTCAGCGGTGACGGTGACAAGCTGGAGATCGGCTTCAACAACCGCTATCTGATGGAAGCGTTGCGCTACGCCCCGGCGGACAAGGTGAAGATCGAGCTGAATACCGGTGTTTCCCCGGCCATCATCGTGCCGGTGGAGGGTGAGGAGAACTTCCTTTATATGGTGCTGCCGGTGCGGCTCAAGAGCGAGGCATAAATATGAAGACCATGACCATTACCACGGAGTACATCAAACTCCAGGATCTTTTGAAATTTGCCAACGCTGTTGAAACCGGCGGCGAAGCCAAGGAGTGTATCCAAAACGGCGAGGTGAAGGTCAACGGCGAGGTGTGCACCATGCGGGGCAAGAAGCTGCGCCCCGGCGACGTGGTGACCTTCCGGGGCCAGGAATACACGGCGGTCTATGCGGATCAATAAGCTGAGTCTGGATTTTTTCCGCAATTACGTTCATCTGGACGCCGATTTTGATCCGGAGATCAATGTGATCTACGGGGACAACGCCCAGGGAAAGACAAATCTTTTGGAAGCGGTGGGATACCTCTCCGGCGTGAGCCACCGGGCCCGGTATGATAAGGAACTGATCCAGTTCGGCGTGGGTCACGCATTTTTAAGGGGCGAGATCTTTGCGAGGGAGCGGGACTTCATCTTAGAGGCGGAACTGAACCGGGGCCAAAGGCGGGTGCTGCGGAGCAACGGCGTGAAGCTGAAAAACGCCGGGGAGCTGAGCGGCATCTTTCAAAGTGTGTTTTTCTGCCCGGAGGATCTGTATCTGATCCGGGAGGGCGCGGCGGCCCGGCGGGGATTTTTGGATGAGTGCATCTGCCAGCTTCGGCCCCGATACACCGTGGCCCTGGCGGAATATCGGCGGCTCCATGAGCACAAGATCCGCATCCTGCGGGACAGCGAGGAGAAGCCCTCCCTGCTGGACACGCTGGATGAGTTTTCCTTTGGCATGGCAAAGGCCGGCGCGGTGCTGATCCACTACCGGGCCCATTTTGTAAAAAGACTGTGCGAGACGGCACCCGCCATCCACGGCGATTTTTCCGGCGGACGGGAGCGCTTAGTGCTGCGGTATGAGACGGTGTCCACCGTCACCGACCCGGAGGCGGGGCCCCAGGTGATCTTTCAGCAGCTTTTGGAGCATCAGGAGCGGCACCGGGCGGCGGAGATCGCCAGCCGGCAGTGTTTGTCGGGACCCCACAAGGATGATCTGATGGTGGAGATCGATGGGCAGAGCGCCAAGAGTTTTGCCTCTCAGGGACAGACCCGGACGGCGGCGCTGAGTTTGAAGCTGGCGGCCCGGGAGATCTTTCAGCGGGACACGGGAGAGTATCCAGCATTGCTGCTGGACGATGTGCTTTCGGAGCTTGACCCAAAACGGCAGGAATTTGTATTGAATCGCATCCGGGGCGGGCAGGTGTTTATCACCTGCTGCGAGGATGATCGGCTGCCAAAGCTTTTGGGAGGAAAGGTCTTTCACATCAAAAATGGTGTGATTTCATAAAAACAGAAAGATTATTTTGTAGAATACACGGTTTCTATGCGAAGAAGTAACCTTTGAAAAGGGAAACGGAAAGCAAAGGGAAGATGCCTTTTTGTTCCCTCATTCCGAAGGAGGAGAATGTTCACTCTGCTCCCGCAGAGGGTATTCCCATACAGGGACATGGAACCATTTCTCTCTGTGAAGAGAGAAGTGGTTTCACACCTCCAAAGAGAGACGCGGGGGGATTTCGATTCTGGCCCACCGTCGGCCCGACCGATTCCCGGCCCTATTGGGCCGCCAATCGGGGGCCTTCCTCGAAACAGGCTCGCTTCATCCGCCACAGGCGGCGCTTCGCCTGTTTCCCCCCGCACCCCCTTGAAACGACACAAAGGAAGGGTCTGCGGGTCCCTCCTTTGGAAACTACCCCGAGGTTGGACGGAGGATGCGGGGAACGCCACGGGCCAATTGCAGAGATCATCCGACCTTGTACGCCGCGACGTAGTTGGTGTAAACTTCGGGGAGGTTAAGGACACCCCCTACTTCTCTTTCTGCTTCTATTGCTCTGGGGAGTGGGGAGAATTACTTCAAATGCCAAGTGATCGGCAGCGAAAATCGATGCTGAATATGTCCTATTTGCAGCCCGATGAAGCCGGCAGCATCAAATGCGGGTCAGTAGTATTTCGATATGGAGCGTATAGCGCGGGCACGCGGAAAACTACCAGACTTTGCCGGTACTTTCGTATTACAACTTCCGTAATCGGATGAGCTGACGCCATCGGCGTCAAGCTCATCCCCTAAGCGCTTTTTCTTTTGTACCGTGTCCGGCAAGTTTTCTTTTTGGCAAGACAAAAAGATTGCGCAGCCGTCAGCGACGAAGGAGCGTTACGGATGCGGCATACCCCTTGCGGGTAAAATGTGGGGGACATTCTGGTGGGCAAAGCCCACCTTATTCGCCCTCCCTTGCGAAGCAAAGAAAATGGGGATTCAATCCAATGCCGCATGGAGACACTTTTGATGAGGAAACCCCATTTTTGTGCCGTTTTCAATGTCTTTGTGTAAGTGAAGAATAGGAGAAAGCGATGTATCTTCATTTGGGCCAGAATGAAATCGTGCCGGATCGGCGGGTCATCGGAATCTTTGATCTGGACAAGTGCAGCTATGAAAAGCGGACACGGGAATATCTGGCCAGCGCCGAGAAAGAGGGCGTGGTACTGGATCTCTCCGGTGATCTGCCCAAATCCTTCGTGGTGTGCGACCATCCCTATCACCCGCAGATCGTGTATCTCAGTCAGTTAAATACGTCCACACTGAAAAACCGGGCGGAAAGCGAAAAGCTGGTGCTGTAACAATGCTCTTAAATGCCCGGACAGATTGAAAAACAATTTGCAAAGCAAAGAGAAACGGGCCGGAGACGGCTCCGGTTTGCTTCTCTTTGCCTTGCAATCGAAACTCTCTGAAAGGAGAAACAGAAAAAACATGGCAGAAAACGAAATTTTGCAATCCACGGCGGTGGACACCGCAAACGAGTATGACGCGTCTGAAATTCAGGTGCTGGAGGGGCTGGAAGCTGTGCGGAAGCGGCCCGGTATGTATATCGGCTCCACATCTACCAGCGGTCTGCACCATCTGGTCTATGAGATCGTGGACAACGCCATCGACGAGGCCTTGGCGGGCTACTGCACGGAGATCTCTGTGACCATCAACGAGGGCGACACCATCACCGTGGTGGATAACGGCCGCGGTATCCCTGTGGATATTCAGGCCCAGACCGGCAAGCCGGCTCTGGAAGTGGTCTATACGGTGCTGCACGCCGGCGGCAAGTTCGGCGGCGGGGGCTACAAGGTTTCCGGCGGTCTCCATGGCGTGGGTGCGTCGGTAGTGAACGCGTTGTCTGAATGGCTCACCGTTCAGGTACACCGGGACGGCAAGATCCATGAGATGAAGTTCGCCCGGGGCCATGTGACCCAGGGCATGACCGTCATCGGCACTACGGACCACACCGGCACCACCGTGACCTTCAAGCCGGACCCGGAGATGTTTGAGGATCTGGTATATAACTACGATACGCTCCATACCCGGATGCGGGAAGAGGCGTTTTTGAATGCCGGCTTGCGCATTACCATCGCTGATGAGCGGGCGGCCTCCACGGAAAAGCCGGAGGAAGAGCGCTACCACTCCATGTGCTATGAGGGCGGTATCCGGGAGTTCGTCACCTATCTGAACCGCACCAAGACAGCACTGCATGACCAGGTCATCTACGTCAATGGTCAGAAGGGTGACTCCATGGCGGAGATCGCTTTGCAGTATAACGACGGCTATAACGAGACTATGCTCTCCTTTGCCAACAACGTCCATACCCCGGAGGGTGGTATGCACGAGGAGGGCTTCAAGCGGGCGCTGACCACTGTGCTGAATAACTACGGCCGGAAGGTCAAAATGCTCAAGGACGATGAGAAGGTCTCTGGCGAGGACTGCCGGGAGGGCCTGACCTGCGTGATCTCCGTAAAGCTGACGGACGCTCAGTTTGAGGGTCAAACCAAGGCAAAACTTGGCAACAGCGAGATCCGGACGCTGGTGAACAACATCGTCTCTGAAAAACTGGACACGTTCCTGGAGGAAAATCCCCAGATCGGCCGCATGATTTTGGATAAGGCGCTGACGGCCAACCGCGCCCGCGAGGCTGCCAAGCGGGCCCGGGAGTCCATCCGCCGCAAGACGGCGCTGGGCGGCGCCGCCATGCCGGACAAGCTGCGGGACTGCAACGAGAATAACCCGGAACTGACGGAAATTTACATCGTCGAGGGTGACTCCGCAGGCGGCTCCGCCACCCAGGGCCGGGATTCCCGATTCCAGGCGATCCTTCCCCTGTGGGGCAAGATGCTGAACGTGGAAAAGGCCCGGGCGGATAAAGTGTACGGCAATGATAAGCTCCAGCCGGTCATCACCGCCCTGGGCGCCGGTATCGGTGACGAGTTTGACGCCAACAAGCTCCGCTATCACAAGATCATCATCATGGCGGATGCTGACGTGGACGGCGCCCACATCCGAACACTGCTTTTGACCTTCTTCTTCCGCTTTATGCGGCCGCTGATCGAGCAGGGGTATGTGTACTCCGCGGTTCCCCCCCTCTATAAGCTGACCCGGGGTAAGACCACCCGTGTGGCCTTCTCCGATGAGGAGCGGGACGCTGTGTCCGCTGAGATGCGGGGCGGCAATCCCAATGTGAAGATCGACATTTCCCGCTTCAAGGGTTTGGGCGAGATGAACCCCCATGAGCTGTGGGAGACCACTATGGACCCGGAGAAGCGGACATTGCGGCGCATCACCCTGGATGACGCGGTGAAAGCGGATGAGACATTCAACATTTTGATGGGCGAAAAGGTGGAACCACGGAAAGAGTTCATTGAGCGGAACGCGAAGTACGCCATCAATCTTGACTACTGAGAAAGGATACCGATATGGCTAAGAAACCTCAATACGATCCCGAAGAAATTCGGTATCCCAACCAACACATCGAAGAATCTCCGCTGGTGCCGGAGATGGAAAGATCCTACATTGAATATGCCATGAGCGTCATCGTGGGCCGTGCCCTGCCGGATGTGCGGGACGGTCTCAAGCCGGTACACCGGCGGATCCTGTACGCCATGTATGAGGACAATCTGACCAGCGACAAGCCGTTCAAAAAGTCCGCCACCTGCGTGGGTGACGTGCTGGGCCGGTATCACCCCCATGGTGACGCCTCTGTGTATGACGCGCTGGTGCGTCTGGCTCAGGATTTCTCCATGCGCTATATGCTGGTGGACGGCCACGGCAACTTCGGCTCTG
>CAZFJB010000043.1:0-8492 GCA_964519775.1 uncultured Oscillibacter sp. | reverse complement strand
ATCTGGAGGAGGGGGCCTCCATCCAGATGGACACCGTGCAGATCCGGGGCATCGACTCCACCAAGCGCTTCACCAGGATCGTCTGCGGCAAGGGGGCCGAGGCGGTGGTCACCGAGCGCCTGCTGACTCACGGGGAGCAGGTGGCGGAGAGCGACATGGAGATCGTGCTGGACGGCGAGGATTCCAAGGGCCGGGTCATTTCCCGCTCCGTGGCGCAGGACCGCTCCAATCAGGTGTTCTACCCCCGCATGGTGGGCAACGCCCAGTGCTTCGGCCATGTGCAGTGCGACTCCATCATCATGGGGGATGCCAAAATCAAATCCATCCCCGCCATCACGGCCAACTGCACGGAGGCGCAGCTCGTCCATGAGGCGGCCATCGGCAAGATCGCCGGAGATCAGCTCCTGAAGCTGGAGACTCTGGGCCTGACCCCGGAGGAGGCGGAGGAGTGCATCCTCAAGGGCTTCCTGGCCTGACATCAAAAAGGACCGGCGGACAGCTAAGCTGTCCGCCGGTTTTCCTTATTTTCACGCGCCCCGGTAGCACAGGGTGTAGAACCGGATGCCCTTTTCCACATCCATGTCAGCGGGGGACATTTTCGTGGCCATGCCCAGCAGGGAAAGCTCCGCCCAGCGGGGGACGTTGGCAAAGTACGCCGTCTCGTCCACGCCCAGCTCCCGGAAGGTGGTGGGCTGTCCCAGACTGCGGCTGAGCGCCCGAATATGCTCCGCCAGCCGACGGGTCAGCTCCTCCGTGGTCCCGGAATAGCCCAGCCGCCGCGCAATGCGGGCATAGCTCTCCTGAGGACCCACCAGCTCCATGGACCAGGGCAGCATGATGCCGCAGACGGTGCCGTGGGGCAGATCAAAGGCGGGGCCGGGATGGTCGTAGGAATGGACGATGCCGGTGAAGGCGTTGGTGATGGAAACGCCCGCCAGAGTGGCCGCCATGTGGACCCTTTCTCTGGCCGCCAGCCGTTTCTCCGGCCGGGAAGTGTCCACCGCCGCCGGTAAGGCCTCCAGAATGTCCAGCGCCGCCTGGGTGGCAATGGCTTTGGTGAACTCGTTGGCGTTCTTGGCCGTGGTGGACTCCACCGCGTGGCTCAGGGCATCCAGGGCCGAGGCGATCAGGACCCGGTCCGGCAGACTGTCCGTGAAGTCCGGGTCGATGACCGCGTAGCGGGGGATCAGAGTATTGGACAGCAGCAGATCCTTCACCTGCGTCTCCTCGTTGATGAACACCGCCGCGGAGGAGGCCTCGGACCCGGTGCCGCTGGTGGTGGGCACAAAGACGGACTCCGCCTTTGTTCCCAGCTCCGGCAGGGTGAAGGGCTTCAGGGCGTCCTCCAGCTTCAGATCAGGATCTTCGTAGAACAGGTGCAGGCCCTTGGCCATGTCCATGACGCTGCCTCCGCCGATGGCCAGAAACAGGTCCGGCTCAAAGGCCCGGACCGCTTCCAGATGGGCGAACAGGTCGCCGGTCACCGGCTCCCGGTCAAAGGTGCCCACATAGAGCAGCTCCGTGTCCGTACCGGCAAACAGCTTTTCCGCCAACTCCCTCACAGAGTCCGCGTAGCCAAGAACGGCGGCCCGTTTTTTCCCCAGTGTCGTTACAAAATGGATGGAGCCCCGGCCGCAGATCAGCTCCGGCATATGAATGTGACTGAAATTCATCGTGTTTCTCCTTGATTCTCTCCGGGGATCCGGTTGAGCAGCGGCTCCTCAGGTCCGGTCAGGCCAGCGTCTCCAGCTCCGCCTGCCACAGCGTCCACTGCGCGTCGCTGGGCATTCTCCAGTCGCCGCGGGGGCTCAGGCCCAGAATCCCCACCTTGGGGCCGTCAGGCACGCAGCTCCGCTTGAACTGCTGGGTGAAGAAGCGGCGGTAGAAATTCTTCAGCCATTTCAGAATGGTCTCCCGGCTGTACTGGTCCCCCAGGGCGTACACCGCCAGACGGAACACCTTGGCGGGGGAGAAGCCCCAGCGAATGACATAATACAGGAAGAAATCGTGCAGCTCATAGGGCCCCACCAGGTCCTCGGTGATCTGGGTCATCCGGCCCTGAGCGGCGGGCAGCAGCTCCGGGGAGACCGGCGTTTCCAGAATGTCCACCAGCACGTCCCGCAGGGCCTTGTCCTTCTCCTCGTTGTCCTTTGCCAGATAGCCCACCAGATAGCGGACCATGGTCTTGGGGATGGAGGCGTTGACGCTGTACATACTCATGTGGTCACCGTTATAGGTGCACCAGCCCAGAGCCAGCTCGCTGAGGTCGCCGGTGCCGATGACCAGGCCGCCGTGCTTGTTGGCGATATCCATCAAAACCTGAGTCCGTTCCCGGGCCTGGGCGTTTTCAAAGGTGACGGAGTGGTCCTCCATGTCGTGGCCGATGTCCTTGAAGTGGCTGCGGACGGAGTTGGAGATATCCACGGTTTTCAGCGTGGCTCCCAGTTGCTCCGCCAGCAGGACAGCGTTGTTCTTCGTGCGGCTGGTGGTGCCGAAGCAGGGCATGGTCACGGCGATGATATCCGTCATGGGCCGGTCCAGCAGCTTCATGGCAAGGCCCGTGATGAGCACCGCCAGCGTGGAGTCCAGTCCGCCGGACAGGCCCACCACCGCGCACTTGGAATGGGTGTGCTCCAGCCGCTGCTTCAAAGCCATGGACGCCAGCAGCAGTGCCTCCCGGCCGTAAGCGTCCCGGCTCTCCTTTTCCTCCGGCAGGAAGGGGTTCTTCGCCACATAGCGGGTCAGCTTCGTGGAGGAAAGGGTCAGGGAGAACCGTCCCTGCGCGGACCGCTCACTCTCCGGCTCCGCTTCCAATGCCTGGGTCCGGCGGCGCTCATAGGCCAGCCGCTGAACATCCACCTCGGAGATCAGCAGACCCCCTTCAAACCGGCGCTCCGTCAGCAGCTTGCCATTTTCCGCGATCATCTGATGCGCGCCGTACACCAGGTCAGAGGTGGATTCCCCCTCGCCGGAGCCGGTGTACAGATAGGCGCAGGCCAGCTTGGCGGACTGGGCCGTCACCATCTGGCGGCGGTACTCGCTCCGGCCCACCACGTCATTTCCGGCGGCAAGGGCACCGATCACCGTGGCTCCCGCCGCGGCCAGCTCCACGGAGGGGGAGCAGGGGGCCAGCAGGTCCCCTCCCAGCTCAAAGCCCAGCACCAGCTCCGGGATATTTTCGCAGCGGAACACCTGCTCCGCCGCAAGCGGCAGCTCCTGTCCGCACAGACGGGCGCTGATCCATGCTTTCGGAGCCGGGGCGAAGATCCGCTTCTCATAGCCCTCCCCGTAGTTTTGCAGATGGGTCTTGGGTACCAGACCCAAAATTTTGCCGTGCTGGATCACCGCCGCGCAGTTATACAGCTTATGGTTCACCCGCACCGGCAGGCCCACAGCCGTGACCACCTCCAGATTCCGGGTAGCCTCCAGCACCGTTTCCAGCGCCTGCTCCGCGCCCCGCAGCAGCGTCTCCTGCAAAAACAGGTCGCCGCAGGTGCTTCCCGTCAGTCCCAGCTCCGGCAGCACCAGAACCTTCACGCCGGCCTGCTCTGCCTTGCGCATCATGGTAAAGGTCTGCTCCGCGTTATAGCGGCAGTCTGCCAGACGCAGCGCCGGTGTGCCGCAGGCCACGGAAATAAAACCATCCTTCATTGTAAACGCCTCCCCAAGCATCTGATGAGTTGATTATTGACTCTTTTATCTTACCCCTCCGACAGGCAAATTGCAAGGCGGCGGGACCTCTTTTCCGGTTGCCGTTCAGTCCCGCCGGAGGTTTCCCTTCTCCGTGTGCTCCCGGATCAGCCGCTCCGAATAGTCGCCGATCCACTCCGAGCCGGTCCGGGTCCGGGCGTGCCGCTTCAGCACCTGCGCCGCGCTGACGCCGTGCTCCCGCCAGTCCCCGCCGTCGTTGGACACGTTCAGAAGCAGCGGCTGGAAGTTGTCCATGGCCCGGGCGAACCGGGCCTCCGCCGTTTCTCCCGCTTCAAATTCCTCAAACAGCGCCCGCAGCTCCTGCCCCTGGTCCTCCGGCAGCAGACCGAAGATCCGCTCCGCCGCCTGCTCCTCCCGCAGCTTCTGCGTTTCCAGACCCTGGGGATCGTAAGCATAGGTGTCCCCCGCGTCGATCTCCACCACGTCGTGGATCAGGGCCATCATCATGGTCCGGGCCAGGTCAAATCCCTCGTTGGCGTACTCCCGCAGGAGATAGACCATCAGGGCCATGTGCCATGCGTGCTCCGCGTCGTTCTCCCGGCGGCCGTGTCCGCTGAGATGGGTCTGCCGCAGGATATTTTTTTCCTTGTCCGCTTCCAGAATGAAAGCAAGCTGCTGTTCAAACCGTTCCATCCCGTATCCCTCCGATCTTTGCCTCCAGTGTATCACGACCCGGCGGCCCTGTCACGGGGAAAACAGTAAAAGGACCGCCTGAGCGGTCCTTTTACCGTGTGTGTGTTTTAGGAGGGAGAAAACTTTTCGCATCGGGTTGGGAGGACCCTTTGCTTGATTTTTAAGATACCCTATCATTTTTACGAAATTATGAGTTCTCTGTGAACAGTTTGTAAATTGCGGCGCCGGACCGGTCAAAGGCCCCTGTACTTCTGGCTCTCCGCCACCGCAAGCTCATCGCACCGGTTGTTGTACTCGTTCTCAGCGTGACCTTTGACCCAGTGGTAATGAAGGGTGTGGATGCCCTCCAGCCGCAGCAGCTCGTCCCACAGGTCCGGGTTCAGGGCGGGCTTTTTGTCGCTCTTGACCCAGCCGCGGGCCTTCCAGCCCCTGGCCCAGCCCTTGGACAGCCCGTCGATCACATATTTGGAATCAGACCACAGCTCCACGATGCACGGCTCCTTCAAAAGGGACAGGGCCTGGATCACCCCTGTCAGCTCCATGCGGTTATTGGTGGTGTTGGCCTCGCCGCCGGACAGCTCCCGCTTGTGAGCGCCATACATCAGGATGGCAGCCCATCCTCCGGGGCCGGGATTGCCGGAGCAGGCCCCATCGGTGTAGATCGTTACGGTTTTCATAGGCTTCTCCAAACGTTAAGTCTCATGCCCGCAGATGGGGCAGACAGGTCAAGTCTTTCATGGGACATTGTCCTCCATTTTTTTCAGGATGGGTTTCCCAAGGTACGTCTCAATGACCTCCGCCACGCCGTCGTGGTCGCAGTCCGCCACCATCACGTCCGCCGCCGCCTTGATAGGCTCTGACGCGTTGCCCATGGCCACGCCCAGCCCCGCCATTTGGATCATGGCAAGATCGTTGCCCTCGTCGCCGCAGCCGATGGTCTGCTCCATGGAAAGGCCCAAATGACGGCAGAGGACCTCAATGCCCTTGCCCTTGCTGACCTCAGCCGGGGAGATCTCATAGTTCAGCGGGATGCCGGAGGGGTGATTCACGCCCATTTCGTCCAGCAGCTCCCCCATGCGGCGGTATTCCTCAGCGTCGTGGAAAAAAAGGTTGATCTTCCGGATCTGATCCGGCAGCTCCTCCATCATGGAGGCCGGGTCCTCCATCCAGGTGGCGCAGGATTCATACAGGTTGTGGAAGCACTGGCAGTTGTAGTATCCCATCCGGCCCCGGACAGCCCGGTCGGCGTACAGCTCGTCCCCGATGAAGTAGACGATATGCACGTCCATGCCCGCCGCGGCCTGAATGACCCGCTTCGCCAGGTCATAGTCCAGCGTGGTCATGCTGAGAGCTTCCCCGGTTTTCAGGTCCTTTACCACAGCGCCGCTGCAGCAGACGGCATACCGCATTTCCGGGAACAGAGCCAGCTCCTTCCGCATTTCCACCAGGTTCCGCCCGGTGCAGAACAGCACCTCATACCCCTTCGCCAGAGCTTTTCGGATGGCCTCTGCCGTTTTGGGCGTGATCTCCTTGTTCGTATTCAGCGCGGTCCCATCCATGTCCAGCGCCAGCAGCCGATAGTTCATAGAGTGTTCCTTTCCGCATCGTTTCCGCAGCTCACACAGGGAAAAAGCGGCGGTTCCGCCGCTTTTCCGTTACAGCTCGTTCAGGATCTCCTGCCGCTTGGTCTGATACTCCTCCGCCGTGATGAGCCGCTGATCGTACAGCCTTTGCAGCCGGAGCAGCCGTTCCTCCGTCCCATCGGACGCGGAAGCACTGTCCATCCGGTCCACGTCCTCCATGACGCCCACGATGCTCCGGTCCAGATCCGTTTCCACATCGTAGCCCACCCGATGGGCAAAGTCGTTTTTGGCCACCACCATGCGGATGCCGTTGGCGGCGAAGAACAATCCGCCCAGCAGGAAGGGTAAACCGAACAGACCGATCTCAGCCGTCATGACCCCGCCCACGATCACAAAGATCAGGCCCATGACCGCGTGGATGAGGCCAATGCCCTTCAGCATGAAGCGTTCCCCGCCGGTGGGCTGGTTTTGAACGGTGATCCTGCCTCGTTTTCTTGCCATAAGCGTCTCCTTTTTCAGGCTTCAGGTGCGGCTTCCACAGGTTCAGCCGCTGCTTCCTCCCGGTCCGTCAGCGCGAGAGCGATGACGTGGTCGCCCTCCTCCTTGAAGCGCATCACGATGACACCCTGCGTGGCGCGGCCCGCGGAGCGGATGCTCTCCACATGGGTGCGGATGAGGATGCCCGCCTGCGTCACCAGCAGCAGGTCCTCTGTACCGTCCACCACCTTGACGCCGATGACGCCGCCGGTCTTGTCCGTGATCATATAGTTCTTCACGCCCAGACCGCCGCGGCCCGTGACGCGGTATTCTTCCACGGAGGTCTTCTTGCCATAACCCTTCTCCGTGATGGACAGGACCTCGCGGCCTTCCTCCGCCCGGGCGGCGCCGACCACAAAATCGCCCTCCCGCAGGCGGATGCCCCGGACACCCACAGCGGTCCGGCCCATGGGCCGAACATCGTTCTCGTCAAATACCACAGCCATGCCGTCATGGGTGGCGATCAAAATCTTCTGGGAGCCGTCCGTTTCCAGAACGGACACTAACTCGTCACCCTCGTCCAGCGTCAGCGCCCGGATGCCGTTTTGGCGGATGTTTTTCAGACTCTCCACCGGCAAACGCTTCACCGTGCCCTGCCGCGTGACCATGAAGAGGTACAGCTCCTCCTCGCTGGTCTCCCGGAAGTGGAGCATGGTCTGGATGCGCTCGCCCTGCTCCACCTGCAGAATGTTGACGATGTTGGTGCCCTTGGCGGCCTTGCCGCTTTCGGGGATTTGATAGCCCTTCTTACGGTACACCTTGCCGGTGTCCGTGAAGAAGAGGATATAGTCATGGGTGGAGGCGGTGAACACATCCACCACATAGTCCTCGTCCCGTGTGGTAATGCCCTTCTTCCCCATGCCGCCCTTGCTCTGGGCCGCGTACTCGCTGACAGGGGTCCGCTTGATATAGCCCGCTCTGGTCAGGGTGAAGACACACTGCTCCTCCTCGATCAGGTCATCGATATCGATCTCATCCTCCACGTCCTGAATTTCCGTCTTGCGGTCGTCGCCGAACTTGTCGGAGATGGCCTGCAGCTCTTCCTTCAAAATCTGGCAGACCAGACCGTCATCCGAGAGGATGCGGTTGTAGTAAGCGATGCGCTCCTCCAGCTCCTGATACTCGTTCTCCAGCTTTTCCCGGTTCAGACCCTGGAGGGCGATGAGGCGCATATCGCAGATGGCCTGCGCCTGAACATCGTCCAGACCGAAGCGCTCCATCAGGCGGCTCTTGGCGTCGTCGTAAGCGCTGCGGATGATGCGGATGACCTCGTCGATGTTGTCCTGAGCGATGAGCAGACCCTCCAGCAGATGGGCCCGCTCCTGCGCCTTGCGCAGGTCGTACTTCGTCCGGCGGACGATGATCTCCTTCTGGAAGTCCAGATACTCGTCGATGATGTGCCGCAGAGACAGAATTTTCGGCTGGGACTGGTTCTGCACCAGCGCCAGCATATTGATGGCAAAGGTGGTCTGGAGCTGGGTCTGATTGAACAGGCGGTTCAGCACCACCTGAGGATTGGCGTCCCGCTTCAGCTCGATGACGATCCGCATACCGTTCCGGTCCGACTCGTCCCGAATGTCGGAGATGCCCTCCAGACGCTTATCCTCCACCTGCTCCGCCATGGACTTGATGAGCATCCGCTTATTCACCTGATAGGGAATTTCCGTGATGATGATGCGGGTGCGGTCCTTGCCGAACTCCTCAAACTCATGCCGCGCCCGGATGACCAGACGGCCCCGGCCCGTGGCGTAGGCCGCCCGGATGCCGCTGCGGCCCATGATGATGCCCTTGGTGGGGAAGTCCGGCCCGTGAACGTGCTGCATCAAATCGGACAACGTGGCGTTGGGATCGTCCAGCACGCAGATGCAGGCCCCGATGACCTCCCGCAGGTTGTGGGGCGGGATGTTGGTGGCCATGCCGACGGCAATGCCGGAGGAGCCGTTGACCAGCAGGTTGGGGAACCGGCTGGGCAGCACCCGGGGCTCTTTCCGGGTTTCGTCAAAGTTGGGATCCCAGTCCACGGTGTCC
>CAZFJB010000042.1:0-8626 GCA_964519775.1 uncultured Oscillibacter sp. | reverse complement strand
TACGGTGTGCTGACGGAGGCGCTGGTCATCGACAAGCGGCAGAATATCAGCTATTCCGTGAAGAACCCGGATATGATCACAAAAGGCGGTCAATGCCGCCGGGTGGTCTATATGCCGGGGCAGAGCACCTGGGACGCTATGCGCTACACCGGGGAATATCAGATCCGGCAGTCCCGGCAGGAGGAGCGGATGCTGGAAGTGACGCTGCCGGGGAGCTTCGGCGCGTTTCCCGGCGACCGGGCGCGCCTGGCGCTGGAGACCATGGGTATCCGGGGCCTCTATCGGGTGGAGGAGACGGAGAACCGCTTTTCCGCCGGGGAGGGCGCGGTGATGAAGTGGACATTGAAGGAGTGTGAATGAGATGTGGCTCGCTGAGAATATGAAGAGGACCGCGCCCACCGCCGACGCGGATCAGGGTTTTTCCACCATTGAGGGGGACCGGGTGGGCGTGGTGACCCGGGGGGAGACCCGGGAGCTGCCCATCTACGGCCCCGGCGGCTATATCTGGCTGCCGGAGAGCGGCGGGGCGGTGCTGGTCATCAAGGGCGGTCCCGGTGGCGAGGAGCAGTGCGTCTGCGGCGGGAAGCAGGCGGCGGCTCCGGCGGGGATGGCACCGGGCGAGGTCTATCTCTACAGCGCCGGCAGCAGTATATATCTGAAAAAGGACGGCAGTATCCGCCTACAGGGACAGGTGTCCATCGATGGGTCCCTGAGCGTGAATGGGAAGGCCTATGCCCCCTGTGCCTGCGGCAGCGGAACGGAGGCGTGAGGATGCTGATAATGAGGAATGGAGATTACGTTCCCCGGGGAAACAGACTGCGGACAGCGGAGGGGGACGAGGCCCTTTTGCAGCGGGTTTTGCTGAAGCTGACGGCACGGCGGGGGAAGTTTCCCTTTATGGAGGAATTCGGCAGCCGGCTCTGGACACTGGGACAGTTGAAGCCCGGAGAGCGGCAGGCGGCCGCAGAGCAGTATGTGGCGGAGGCACTGGCCGGGGAGGACCTGCGGATCGACAGCGTGACGCTGACAGAGGACGGACAGGGGCACGCGGCGCTGCGGGCGGCCCTCAGCGTGTCGGGCAGGGAAATGACAGTGGAAACGGTGCTGGAATGAGGAGGTGAAGGGATGAGGAGCGCGGAGACGATCTATCAGGAGATGCTGGCGTCCTACAACAAAAAACGGGGCGGCGAACTGGCGGAGGACTGCGATCTGGCGGTGCGGCTGTGGGCCACGGCGGCGCAGATCCAGTCGCTGGAGGCCCAGGCGGAATGGGTACTGGGGCAGAGCTTTCCCCAGACGGCGGCGGGGATCTATCTGGACCGCCACGCCGCCATGCGGGGCATCACCCGACAGGCGGCCAGCAAAGCCGCAGGCAGTCTGACATTTACGCTGGCAAACGAACAGACGGCGGCGGTGACCATTCCGGAGGGCACAGTTTGTATGACGGCGGGAGCTGTGCGCTTCCAGACCACGGAGACGGGAGAGATCCCCGCGGGCGAATTGAGCGTGACCGTGGCGGCGGAGGCGGTGGAAGCGGGCAGCGGCGGCAACGTTGGGGCCGAGGCAGTGTGCATCCTCACCGCCTGCCCGGTGGCGGTGACAGCGGTGAGCAACAGCGCCGCTTTTACAGGGGGCGTGCCGGAGGAGACGGACGAGGCGCTGCGGAGCCGGGTGCTGGAGAGCTTTCAGCGCCTGCCCAACGGCGCCAACGCCGCGTGGTATGAGCAGACGGCCTGCCGCCACACGGAGGTGGCCGCCGCGAAAGCGGTGGGGAAGGCCCGAGGTGTGGGGACGGTGGATGTCTATGTGACTACGGCGGAGGGGGTCCCCTCTGAGACGCTGCTGGAGGAGTTGGAGACAGTGTTTCAGAAAAGCAGGGAGATCGCGGTGGATGTGGAGGTGAAAGCGCCCACGACCACGGCGGTGAATGTCAGCGTATCGCTGGAGGTGGAGCCGGACACGGCTTTTTCAAGTGTGAAAACAGGGATCGAGACCATGCTGGCAACCTATTTCAGCGGGCATCTGCTGGGGAAGGGCGTGACGCTGGCGGAGCTGGGGAGCCGGATCTACGCCCTGCCGGGGGTGAAAAATTACCACATCACGGCGCCCACGGCAGATGTGGAGGCCAGTGACACGGTACTGCCCACGCTGGGGACCGTCACTGTGACGGAGGAGACGGCATGAGCGGAGCGTATGAGTCGTATTTATGCCGTCTGCTGGCGCCGCTGGGGATCTATGATCTCCATGGTGATACCTGTCAGGGAGCGGAATTGTTTGCGCTGGGGCAGGCGCTGGACACGGTGAGCGCGGAGCTGGACCTGGCGGAGCGGGAGAGCCTGCTGGCTACGGCGGAGGAGCAAGGACTCGCCCTGCGGGAGGCGCTGTTTGCCAGAAAACCGGCGGCGGGGACTACGGCGGAGCGCCGGGAGGCCATTGCCGCCCTGACCCGGGTCAGCGAGGACAGCCTGACACCGGACGCCATCAACGATACGCTGCAGGGGTGCGGCATCCGGGCCCGGGCGGAGGAGACGGCGAATGGTGGGCTGCGGGTCATCTTTCCCAGGACGGCAGGCGTTCCGGCGGGGTTTGAGCAGATCAAAAGCATTATTTTAGAGATATTGCCCTGCCATCTGGATGTGGAATTCTACTTCCGGTATCTGACGTGGGCGGAGTGCGAGGCGGCGGAATACACATGGGCTGATGTGGAGGCCGCGGAGCACACCTGGGACAGCTTTCAGTTGGCGGTGCCGCCGGAGGAGTGACGCTATGGGAGAGATCGTAACGGCGGCCATCACCGGCTGCGTGACGCTGCTGGGGGTGCTGCTGAGCAACCGGGCAGCCCAGGCGGTGACGGATGAGCGGATCACCGCCTTGACCCGGGAGGTGCGGGAACTGAACGAGCTGGCCCGGCGGATGCCGGTGGTAGAGGAACAGATCCGGGGGGTGGACCGCCGCCTGGAGAAACTGGAACGGGGCGGCGGGACGGAGCGGCGTGTTCCGTCCTGAAACGAGTGATGGAAGGGGAAAATGATGGAATTTATAGCTGGAAGCGCCGGCGTTACGGCAATCACGGTGATCTGCTATCTTATCGGCCAGGTGGTGAAGGTGTCCTGCCTGGACAATCAGTGGATCCCGATCATTGTAGGGGGCTGCGGCGGGGCGCTGGGCGTGGCGGGGATGTATGTTATGGCGGACTTCCCGGCACAGGATGTTCTGACCGCCGTGGCGGTGGGCATTGCCAGCGGTTTGGCGGCCACCGGCGTGGATCAGATCGGCAAGCAGCTCAATCAGTAATTTTTGAAGGGGGATACATCATGGAAAAGAAATTCGCGGATATCATCAACGAGGGCAAGAAAAGCAGCAAGACCATGAGCGAGATCAACACGGAACTGAAAATGGCGGGCGCGACCTTCCATCTGGACTACACCATGTGTGAGGACGGCCCTGTCACCGGCTGGTCTGAGACGGAGATGGCCGAGGGCTTCCAGGTTGGTAAGGAGGAAGCCCATGTGGTCCACCTGGCGGACCTTCTGGGCCGGGACACGGCAAAGGCGGGGCTGACGGTCCGCACTGTTACCGCTGAGGGGATTTATGACATCACCTATGACGAGGGCGGATACGCCGGCAAAGCCGTGAGGGTTTGACTGCTCCCGCAGGGGGGGTATTCCCATACAGGGCAAGGGAAAGGGATCTTTGGCGCAAAGATCCCTCTCCCTTAAACCCTCACCTGAAACGTGGGGGATGCCACCGTCCCCCACACCCCCTTGAAACGACACAAAGAGGGGGAATTGCGATTCCCGGCCCACCGTTGCGGCCTTACGATTTGCGGCTTTCGCCAAAAGTCGCAAATCGTGCCGCTGCCTCGAAAGCGGGGCGCTGTATCCGCCACAGGCGGCGCTTGCCCGCTTTCCCCCTTTGGAAACTACTCCAAGGTTTGGACGAGAGTGACGGGGAACGCCACGGGCCAAGTGCGAAGATAGTCCGACCTTGCACGCCATGCTGATATAGCATCTAACCTCGGGGCGGTCGAGGATACCCCGCCGTTCTCTTCCCGCTGCCGCTGCATGGTCCTGCGACTGAGCGTGAGCGGCAGCGAAAATCAACGCTGAATGTGTCCTATTTGCAGCCCGATTTTACACTGCACTATCAAATGCGGGTCGGTATTTCTTCAAATATGGAGAGTATAGCGCGGGCACGCGGAAAGCTGCCGGATTTTACCGGTACTTTCGTATTACAACTCTCGTATTTGGGTGAGCTGACGCCATGGGCGTCGAGCTCATCCCCTAACATTTTTTCTTTTCCACCGTGCACGGCGCAGAAGATGAATTGCCCCGAAGGGGCAAGAGAAGCCCCTCTGGAGGGTTTTCTTTTTGATGTTTCAAAAAGAAAATGGGGGGTGAAATTCGCGCCGCATGGCGGCACTTCTGAAGGAGACAAGCCAATGGTCGAGATCAACGCTTACAGCAAGAAAACGGACGGACGCAAGAAGCTGTCCGCCAACTTCAAGGTCAGCGAGTTCGCCTGTCATGACGGCAGCGACGCCGTGCTGATAGCACCCCGGCTGGTGATGGTGCTGCAATCCATCCGCTCCCACTTTGGGGCGGCTGTGACCATCAATTCCGCCTATCGGACCCCACAATGGAACGAAAAACAGGGCGGCGCCGCCACTTCCCAGCACTGTTACGGCACGGCGGCTGACATCGTGGTCACCGGCCAGACCCCGGCCCAGGTGGCCGCTTTCGCCCGGCAGCTCATGCCCGACTGGGGCGGCGTGGGCATTTACAATACCTTCACCCACATCGATGTGCGGGAAGTCAAGGCGGACTGGAAGGGATAAATAAAAAAGGAAAGGCGGCAGGCCATATTGGCCTGCCGCCTCAGCGTGTCGAAAAAGTCTTTTCGCCCCGCTGAGCAAGTTTTCAAAACTTTTGATTTGAAACGTGCGGGACAACCTTCCTGGTTTTCCCGCACACACTCTTTCCTCCCGTTGCGGGAGATTTACTGTTTTTTGACAGTCTCAGACGGCAGGCTGTATTGGCCTGCCGCCTTTATGGGAAAACCCCGCCGGAAAGTCTGGGACGCAGACGATTCGGCGGGGCCTTTTCACGGAAAAAATCAGATACGGATCAGCTCATATTCCCGGCTGCCCAGGCCGATCTTCTCGCCGTGGGCCAGGCAGGATTCCCAGTCGGTGTCCGGGTGGGCGGCCTTGAAATGGTCGGCGCAGTCACAGGTGTCCTTGTCAAAGAGGACGGAGTTCGGCATTTTCGGCTGGGCCAGCACGGCGTCCGCACAGGCCTGATCCAGGGCCACGGGATCGAAGGAGGCGAACATACCCACGTTGGGGACGATGGGCACATCGTTTTCACCGTGGCAGTCGCAGTTGGGAGATACATCCATCACCAGAGACACATGGAAGCAGGGACGGCCGTCCACCACCGCCTTGGTGTATTCGGCGATCTTCCTGTTGAGGATGGCGGGAGCTTCATCGTACATACACTGGATGGCGTCCGTGGGGCAGACGGCCAGACACCGGGCGCAGCCCACGCACTTGTCAATGTCGATGGAGGCTTTGTTGTCGGTGTTGAAGGTGGGGGCGCCGTGGGCGCAGATCTTTTCGCAGGAATGGCAGCCCACGCACTTTTTCTCCTTGACAAAGGGCTTGCCGGAGTTGTGCTGCTCCATTTTGCCCGCCCGGGAGCCGCAGCCCATGCCGATGTTTTTCAGACAGCCACCGAAGCCCGCCTCCTCATGGCCCTTGAAATGGGTCAGGGAGACAAACACATCAGCGTCCATCACCGCGCGGCCGATCTTGGCGGCCTTGACATACTCGCCGCCCTCCACCGGGACCTCTACCTCGTCATTGCCCTTGAGACCGTCAGCAATGATGACATGACAGCCGGTGGAGTAGGGGGTGAAGCCGTTGACATAGGCGGATTCGATATGATCCAGGGCGTTTTTGCGGCCGCCCACATACAGCGTGTTGCAGTCCGTCAGGAAGGGCTTGCCGCCCTGGCTCTTCACCAGGTCCGCCACGGTTTTGGCCCAGTTGGGCCGAAGATAGGCCAAATTGCCCGGTTCGCCGAAGTGCAGCTTGATGGCCACATACTTGCCATCCATGTCGATGTCGCCGAAGCCGGCGGTCATCATCAGGCGGGAGAGCTTCTGCTGAAGATTTTCCCGCCAGGAGGGGCAGCGGAAGTCCGCGAAATAAACCTTAGATGCCATACGATCTCTCCTGTTATCTTTAGAAATGGGCCTCTGACGGCCGGGGACACGGTTGCCATGAGTCTATGATAAAGCCTGAAGCCGACTTTATGCCAAGAGAAAATTTCGCTATTCGTTCAGCTCGATGGTGACGTGCTCCGTGCCGTTTTCGTCAAACTCGGACAAATACACGTCGATCCGTTCCATCAGCGCCTCGTAATTCTCCCGGGTCAGGGGCTGGCCGTTGAGATCCTTCAGGGCCAGTTCCTCCGCCAGAATCTCATAAAACACGGTGTCCTCATACTGCTCGATGGCCTCGTGGATGCCGCCGTCGGCAAAGGCGCGGGAGGGGATGAGACTGCCCCGGTAGCGCTCCACCAGTTTACCCATGCCCATGGGGAGGCAGCGGGAAAAGACGGCGCTTTCCACCTGGTCGTATTCCTCAATGCGGTCATCCCCCCGGGTGGAGTTCAGGACCCAGTTGCCTATGTAGACAAGATCCAGCAGATAGCGGAACTGCCGGTCTGTTAATTCCAGATTCAATGAAAACACCTCCTGTGTCGGTGGACGGATGGACTGCGGAAACGGCCGGTTTTGAACATTATAACAGAGGACGCACGGAAATGCTACCTAAAAAAGAGGGTAAAAAGACTAAAATCTGTCTTGCTACCGGGGAGAGGTTATTGTATAATATATTTTCTGATAACAGGCGAAGGGAGGGACACACATGGACGATCGTCCCATTGGGGTCTTTGACTCCGGCCTCGGCGGGCTGACAGCGGTCAAAGCCCTGCGGCGGCTGCTGCCATCGGAAGATCTGATCTACTTCGGAGACACAGCCCGGGTGCCGTATGGCGGCAGATCCCGGGAGACGATTTTGAAGTATGCCCGGCAGGATGTGAACTTCCTGCGGTCCTTTGACCTGAAGGCCATCCTCATCGCCTGCGGAACGGTGACTACCACGTCTCTGGAAACGCTGCAAGCGGAAAACGACCTGCCCATCTTAGGGGTGGTGGAGCCCTCATGTCAGGAGGCGCTGGCCGCCACAAAGAATAAAAAGGTGGGCATGGCGGCCACGCTGGCCTCTGTCCGCTCCGGCGCCTATGAGCGGACGCTGAAGGCCCTGGAGGCGGAGGTAGAGGTATTCTGCCAGCCCTGCCCGCTGTTTGTGCCCCTGGTGGAAAACGGGCGGTTCAAAAAAGGGGACATCGTTATTGAGACCATTGCCCGGGAATATCTGGAGCCGTTACAGGCGGCGGGCGTGGATACCCTGATCCTGGGCTGCACCCATTACCCCTTGCTCAAAGAGGTCATTGGCGGCATCTGCGGCCCCGGCGTGACGCTGGTGGACTCCGGCGAGGCATCGGCCCGGCAGCTCCGCCGCCTGCTGGAGGAGCGGGACTTGCTGGCGGACCGAACGGAGGGCACGGCCCGGTTTTACGTCAGTGACCGGCCGGAGGATTTTGAGCGGATCGCGGCGGTGTTCCTGGGTGAGGACCTGGACCACGGCGCGGAGAGGATCGACATTGAACAGTATTGAGAATGAACATGAGCGGATCCCGGTGGTGATCTCCGTCCGGGGCGAGCAGTATTATGACGGCGTGGACCCGGACACCACGGAGCTGATGACCGAGGGGACGCTGGAAAAAACGGAGGACGGGCTGCGCCTTCGCTACCAGGAAACGGAACTGACCGGCATGGAGGGGACCACCACGACCTTTGAGGTCGGCCCCCGGCGGGTGATCCTGCGCAGAAGCGGCAGCGTCAGCTCCCAGATGGTATTTGAGGAGGGGCGGCAGCACACCTCGCTGTACGAAACGCCCTTCGGTGAGCTGACGGTGGATATCCAGACCAGCCGTCTGCTCCACAATCTGACAGAGCGGGGCGGACTGATGGAGATCAAATATTCCATCGCCGTGGAGCACGTTGTAACAGGAAGAAATTGCTTTAAAATACGGGTAAGAAGAAAATAACAACTAACTAAGGAGTTTAACGATATGACGAACATGATCCAAAACGCGAAAGACCAGGCGGCGGCCCTGGCAATGGCGGCCTACAAGGCGGCCGCGGCGGACGGCACCCTGCCCGAGGCGGAGGTCAAGACCGCTCCGGTGGAGATCCCCAAGGACACCGCCAACGGCGACTATACCACCACCTTTGCTCTGGCGGCCTCCAAGGCCCTGGGCAAGCCCCCCCGGGTCATTGCCCAGGCACTGCTGGACCACATGGACCTGAATGGCAGCTACTTTGCCTCCGCGGAGATCGCCGGCCCCGGCTTTTTGAACTTCCGGCTGAACGATTCCTGGTACGCCGGGGTCATGAACGCTGTGGAGACCGAGCAGGGCAGCTACGGCACCAACGAGGGCCTCAAGGGCCAGAAGATCATGGTGGAGTTCGTCTCCGCCAACCCCACCGGCCC
>CAZFJB010000041.1:0-8662 GCA_964519775.1 uncultured Oscillibacter sp. | reverse complement strand
ATAAATTCCAGGAATTTCTTCCTCCCCACCGCATAGTAGAACCGCTTTGGATTCAGATATTTGAACACCTTCTACCACCCTTTCCTCAGATCGTGATGAAATACAATCATTCGTATGCCTTCCGAAGCGCGCAGACCATGCTCGGTTCCCGGGATGTGATGTTGAATACGCCTTCTTTCAGCATCCGTCGGGCAGCTTCATGCTTTTTATGCTTATAACGTTATAACTTATAACGTTATAAGCATAAAGCATATGCCTGCAGGTTGTCAAGCAATTCCCTGTTTTTTGAATAAATTTTACGTTTTCTACTACTTTTCCTAACTTATTTCGTGATTTTGCCGTTTCTCAGCGCGCAAAATGCTCCTGCATCAGCGGGCGGTAAACCTTCTGATAACGTGCCTCCCAGTCCTCTGTCGGCCAGTAGGTGCTCTGCGGCGCCGAATGGGCGCTGATCCGGCGGGCAGCCGCCAGATCCGGTATCTCGCCAAGAGAAATGAACTGCACCAGAGCGTTTCCCATGGCTGTCGCCTCCACGCCGCCGGTAACGACCGGGATCCCGCAGGCATTGGCGGTCATCTGGCACAGCAGGGCACTTTGTACGCCGCCGCCCACCATATAGAGCTGCCGGTAGCGTTTCCCTGTGCATATTTCAATTTCATCTTTGATGGCACGGTATTTCATGGCAAGGCTTTCGTTTATGCACCGGATCACCTCACCGGCCTCCTGGGGCACACGCTGGCCGGTTTTCCGGCAAGCCGCCCGGATCCGTTCGGGCAGATCGCCGGGCAGAGTGAATTCCGGGTCATCCGTATCCACAAAGCTGTCCAGCGGCGCGGCAGCGGCAGCCAGATCCTCTAACCGCTGGAAAGAATAGCGTGTTCCCATGCGTTCCCACTGACGGCGGGACTCCTGAATGAGCCATAATCCGGTGGCGTTTTTCAGGAATGAGATCTTTCCGCCATAGGCCGCCTCATTGGAAAAACCGCCCTTGTATGCCCGCGGTGTGCAGACCGGCACGGAAAGCTCAGTCCCCATCAGCGTCCATGTGCCGGTGCAGAGGAAGAGGAAATCCTCTTCCTCCGCGGGGATCGCAACCACGGCACACTGCATATCATGTCCGCAGCCGGCAAGGATCCGGGGCGGAGCAACGCCGTTCTGTTGGCAAAGCGCCGCGTCCACCGTGCCGATCCCGGAACCGCACGGCACGATCTCCGGCAGCCGGCAGGAGAGTCCAAGGGTCTGAACGACCGGCATGGCCCACTCCCTTTTCATGGGATCATACATCTGCGTTGTAGAGGCGGAGGATTCTTCCGCCACCGCCTCTCCCCCCAGCAGATACGCCAGCAGATTCGGCATCATAAGCAGGGTCTTGTCCGGTGTCAGCGCCGTGGGGCCGCTCTTTTTCAGCGCCAGAAGCTGCGTGGCGGTGTTGATCTCCAGCGGAGGAAGGCCGGTGACACGATACAGCGTCTCCGCGTCCATTGCGGTCAGGAGTTCCGGCAAAAGTCCTCTGGTCCGCCCATCCCGGTAGTGGACGGGGATACCAGCCAGGTCTCCCCGCCCGTCCAGCAGGCCAAAATCCACACCCCAGGTGTCAATGGCGATGCTTTCCGCGCCGCCGTTGTCTTTTATCTGCCAAATTCCCTGTTGGATCTCATGGAGCAGGCGTGGGACATCCCAGTAAAGTGTCCCCCGGGCATATACCGGCGTGTTGGAAAAGCGGTGCAGTTCCTTTTGACGCAGGGTATCCCCGTGCAGAGAGAACAGTTCAACACGCCCGCTGGAAGCGCCCAAGTCTACGGCCAATACCTGTTTGCTCATGACGCCGCCTCAACGAATGGTCTTATACATAGGGCCATAGGCCTTGCAGGCACGGAAATCCTGTCCTTCCAGATCCATACCGAAAGCGTTCCAGGACGCGGGGCGGAACACATCGCGCGCCGGCACATTATGCATACTGACAGGGATCCGCAGCATGGACGCCAGTGTAATGATGTCCGCGCCGATATGGCCATAGCTGATGGCACCGTGGTTGGCGCCCCAGTGGTTCATGACCTCATAAGCGGATCGGAAGGAGTCCTCCTTCCCGCTGACACGGGGAGCGAACCAGGTGCATGGCCAGGTATAGTCCGTGCGCTTCCAGATGGTGTCCGACACCTCATCCGGCAGAGCAACTGTCCAGCCCTCGCAGATCTGAAGCACTGGTCCAAGCCCCTTCACCAGATTCAGCCGGATCATGGTGGCGGGCATTTCCGCTCTGGTCAGGAAACGGGAAGAGAAGCCGCCGCCACGGAAATAACCATTGTCCGCCGCGCACCACTCAGTGTGTTCCATCACGGTATCCATATCCGTTTCCGTCATCTCGTACCAGCGCTTCATCACCGGCTGGCCAGACGGATCCTTCACCTCGCCGCAGGCGTCCAGGCAGCACGCGCCGGAGTTGATGAGGTGGATGAAGCCGCCGGCTTCTTTGGCTTTTCCCGTGATCTGATAGCCGGTAGCTTTCCGCACAGCGTCTTCGCTCCAATAGGTACGCACATCAGCAAACATCTGCGCCCGGTTCGTCAGAAGCTTCATGAACAGCATTCCAATGCCGTTCAGGCAATCGTTTTCTGTCGCCAGAATGTACGGTTCCCGCACGCCGTCCCAGTCAAAGGAGGTATTCAGCAGCGCTTCCGCGTAGTCGCCGTTGGGATAGAAGTCCGTCCATTGGCGCTGGCCCTGGAAACCGGCGGCGATCGCGTTATGACCCACCGCCTCTTCCTCACAGCCAGTGGGCAGAGACGGATTGCCGTTCATCAGATCCTTGATGATACAGGCCATTTTTACGACAAACTCCCAGTCATTCTCTTTTTCTTCCGCTGTTTTCCGGATCCCCTCGGGATTTTTGTCCAGTCCTTCCTTGCAGAACTTCTTCCGCCAGGCAAGCGCCTTTTCTACCTCAGCCTGATCATAGATCCCCTGAGACATACGGCGGATGATCTCCACCTCATCAATGGACTCCATGCGCATTCCCAGATATTCCTCCAGAAATTCCGGGCTGACAATGGAGCCGCCGATGCCCATGGTCACAGAGCCGATCTGCAGATAAGATTTCCCCCGCATGGTAGCTGCCGCGATGGCGGCACGGCCGAAACGAAGCAGCTTTTCCCGCACATCAGCCGGAATTTCCTGCTCGTCCGCATTGCAGACATCGTGGCCGTAGATCCCGAAAGCGGGCAGACCTTTCTGCGCGTGCGTCGCCAGCACAGAGGCAAGATAGACCGCGCCGGGACGCTCCGTGCCATTAAAGCCCCAGACGCCCTTGATCGTCAGCGGGTCCATGTCCATCGTCTCCGCGCCGTAGCACCAGCAGGGCGTCACTGTCAGGGTGATCGCGACACCCGCTTTTTTGAATTGTTCCGCGCAGGCGGCAGCCTCCGCTACCCGGCCGATGGTTTGATCCGCGATAACGACCTGTACCGGCTCTCCGTTGGAGTAACGCAGATTTTCCCGGAAAAGCTGCGCGGTGGCCCGTGCCATGTTCATGGTCTGTTCTTCCAGGGATTCCCGAACCTTCAGCGCGCCTCTGCGGCCGTCGATCGTAGGCCGGATCCCAATGACCGGATATGCGCCAATATAACGGTTTTCTGACATCTTACATTCCTCCTATTTAAAAATATCCGTTGGATCGCTTGGTTTCTGTCTGTTGGCCGTAACTCCGCAAATGGGTGATGACTGTCTGGATCTGCTCCGCTGTCAGCGGTTCCGGTCTGCCTGCCGCCATGCACCGCCACTGGACCTCCGCGCACCACTCGCAGCTCGCCGCCAGAGAGAAGGCATCCCGCAAGGACGCCCCGCAGGTACAAAGGCCATGGTTTTCCAGCAGCACGGCCTGGGTGTCCGGATGTGCCATCAGTGTTTTTTCACACGCCTCCGCCAGTTCAGGGGTCCCATAAGTCCGGTAGGGCACCAGCGGCACCGTATGGCTGCCGCTCTGCGCGATAATGTAATGGAACGCCTGTAAGGGCGTGTGCAGGCAGGCCAGCGTCGTACAGTACATGGAATGTGTATGTACCACGGCCCGCGCCTGCGGACGGGCACGGTAAATCGCCGCGTGAAGGCCGTATTCACTGGAAGGCTTGTTGCTCCCATCCACGACCGTCCCGTCCATTGTCATAACAACGATATCCGACGGCTGTATCTCCTCATAGGGGATCCCGGAGGGGCTGATCGCGATCTGATCCCCTTCCCGAATGCTGAGATTTCCAGCCGTGCCGGCTGTCAGCCGTTCCCGCAGGAGCCGCTTTCCGGTTTCCGCAAGCTGTTCTCTCTCGCGCTCCATCAACATACAGATCCTCCCTCGGCCGGTTCCACGACAACGCCTTTTTTCAATAGGATATTGGCATAAATCGCCGTTTCCCCCGTGGCAATAATGGCATAGGCGTGTCTGGCTCTCTCATAAAAGTCAAATCGCTCCACCATCTCGATCTCGTGGTTTGTCGGCTCATAGCGTTCCAGTATTTCCTGATAGTCTTCCCAGATCTCCGGGTGCACCGGATCTCCCGGCGTGACCGCCATGAGCGCCACAGGCCGTTCCACATAGCGATCCAGCGGCAGGAACCGCAAAATCGCGTCCAGCAGTTCCGGGACTCCATGCCCGTCTGCCCGGATCACCCTGCACCCGCTCCCTACGCTCTGCGCGGGGAAATTTCCGTCCGCAATGACCAGTTCGTCGCCGTGTCCCATCTCCATCAGAACTTTCAAAAGTTCCGGGGACAATATAGAGGGAATTCCTTTTAACATTCCGGCTGCTCCTTCCACGTCCAAGTTTTTCCCGCATACAGGCGGACAGTCCACTGCCGCCCACGGCAAATCAGATCCATAACCCTGTCCTCTCGGGCAGTCAGTGAGATCTCCCGCAAATGGCCGTTTTCCCATTTCAGGCCGACCTGCGTTCCGTCTCCCGCGCGAATACCGTTGACAGTGCCGTTCTGCCAGGTATCCGGCAGCGCCGGAAGCAGCTCCAACACATTTTCATGATCCTGCACCAGCATTTCCACAATTCCGGCACAGAGTCCGAAGTTTCCATCGATCTGGAAAGGCGGATGCGCGCCCAGCAGATTGGGATAGGTGCCGCCGCCGGTGTGGCGCAGACATTCCTCCGCGGTGAGATGCATCTGCTGTTTCAGGAGCCGCAGCGCGTGGTTGCCGTCACGCAGACGTGCCCAGAGGCACAGCTTCCATCCCAGACTCCAGCCGGTGCCTTCATCTGTGCGCGCTTCCAGCGTTTTGCGGCACGCCTGCGCTAATTCCGGCGTACCGCCGCAGGTGATCTGATCTTCCGGATACAGGCCATACAGGTGAGATATATGCCGGTGTGTTCTCTCAACTTCTTCAAACGCCTCGTTCCACTCCATCAGCCGGCCATCCGGCGCGACACGGTATGGCCGGAGCCGCTGTTCCGCCCGCGCAAGCTGCTGGCAGAAATCCGCATCTGTCTCAAGTTCCGCGGCACATTCCCGGGTATGGGCAAAGACACCGCGCACAATGGCATCATTCATCGTGGATGTCTTGCTGACACCGCAGACCTTTCCTTCCGTGTAAAACTTGTTTTCCGGCGAGGTGGCCGGCATCACGGCGAGGTAACCCTCCCCGTCTTCTTCCAGCAGATCCAAAAAGAAGCGGGCCGCTTCCTTCAAACAGGGGTAGGCTGTCTCCCGCAGGAAACGCCGGTCCCCGCTGTAGCGCCAGTACTGATACAGGTGTCCCGTAAGCCATCCGCCCGCCATAGGCCAGTAATCGTGGACCGCGCCCCCGGCGCGCCGCCGCCCCACCGGATTGGTATGGCACCAGATGTCGGTGTTATGGTGTACGCAGAAGCCGGAGGCCCCATAATAGGCCGCCGCCGTTTCCTGCCCGGCCCGTGCGAGATTCCGGATCATCCGATACAAAGGCTCCGCCGTTTCCTCCAGACCGCAGGAAAGCGCCGGCCAGTAATTCATTTCCAGATTGATATTCGTCGTGTAATTGCAGCTCCAAACCGGGCGTATATTCGCGTTCCAGATCCCCTGAAGGTTCGCCGGCATACCGCCGGGGCGTGAGGAAGAGATCAGCAGGTACCGGCCATAATCAAACAGCAGCGCCGCAAATCCCGGATCGTCCTGACTGGCCGCGTACCGCCGCAGGCGCTCATCCGTCGGCAGATCTTCCCGGTTGGGTCCCAATTGGATCGACGCGCGGTCAAACAACGCTCTGTGCGCCTCACAGTGCCGCTCCTTCAGTTGGGCATAGGTCTGCGCCATCGCCTGCCGGATATCACGCTCCGCCCGGTCACGGTAAGGAATACCGCTCTCCTCCGGCTGGGTCTTCCAGTCTAAAAAATTGGTGCGGATGGCGAAAAACACCTCCGTCTCCCGACTGTTGGAAATGCGCAGGCACTGGTCTTTTATCGAAGCCGTACCATCCGTCCGCACGGCGGCTATCGCGTGAAAGCGAACACCGGGGTGGGCAGGATCATAGCGAATGGGATCATCGCTGCGCACATAATCCGGTTCCACATGGCTGGGACAGATCCCCTCCAGATGCAGCATACCGTCCGTGAAGGTACACGTCCCCCGCAGGGGCGTCGTCAGTTCCAGAGAAAGATCGGCTGTGCCGCCCTCGCTGTCCGCGCGGAACACAAAGACCTGATCCGGGCAGGAAACAAAGGCCTCCTGCCGAAAACGAACGCCGTTTTTTTCATAGGACGTGTAATGGACCGCGTTTTCCAGATCCAGGCTCCGGCGGTAGCCCACGGTCTCCCCCGCCGTTTCCCAATGCAGGCGAAGCTGTCCCAGCGGCAGATAAGCCTCCGTAAACTCGCCGGTCATATGCTCTTCAATGCAGCTCTGCGCCCCTGAATAGTCCCCTTTTCGGGCAAGTTCCCGTGCTTTTCGGTAATACGGGGCACACCCCGGCTCGTTGTGATCCGACGGAAAACCAGACCACAGCGTCTCCTCATTCAACTCAAAGGTTTCTGTTTCTGTGCCGCCATAGAGCATAACGCCTACACGGCCATTCCCGAGAGGAAGCGCTTCGATCCATTTCTCCGCCGGAGCCCCATACCAAAGTTCAGATCCCACGGGGTTCCCTCCTTTCCGCCTGAATGGCCCGAAGTGGGCCATCCCGCCTCTCAACTTATAACGTTTCATTTTTTAAAATTATAGCAACAGTCGGTCAGAACTGTCAAGTATTTTTACGGGAGTACATGGAAATTTGTTTATATCAGAAAATATCAGCTATCCAAATTGTGAAATACATTCTTTGCAACTTCTTGAAATTTCTGATATAATGAATGCTCAACAACGCTCGAAAAATTCGCATTTCATTTCTTGAAGGAAAGAGGATCTCACCGATGGCAACGATCAAGGATGTGGCAGAATACGCAAACGTTTCAATTGGAACGGTATCGAAGTATATCAACGGGATCAAGATCCGCAAGGACAACGAAGCCCGGATCGTAGCCGCGATCGAAGCGCTGCATTACCGCGTGAATGCGGCAGCCCGCACGATGAAGACCTCTCAGACGATGCTGATCGCCATCATCATGAGCGATCTTGCCAGTAATTACTTCCCAAAGCTCGTAAAGCTCATGGAGCAGAAGCTCTATGAACATGGCTATAATGTGTTTGTGATGGATTCTGACCACAATCCTGATCTGGAACGCAGAAAGATCGAGCTGGCGCTGGAGAAGAACGCGGATGGTTTTATTGTCTGTCCGCTCAGCGGCAGTACCTCCAATTATTCCTATATCCTCTCCCAGAAAAAGCCTTTGTGCATCGTGGACCAGTATCTTTCGGATCTCCCGGCCTGCCAGATCGTTTCAGATAATGTTGGCTCCGTTTATCAGGCAGTTACCCGGCTGCTGAACACCGGGCACCGGCATATCGGCATCATTACAGGCGAACCAACGAATATGACGGCAGCCGAGCGTCTGCGGGGGTATCTGCTGGCCTATGAGAGTTTCGGATTAAAGCCGGACCCTCAGTTGATCCATCAGACCGGCTTCAACGAACAGGACGGTTCTCTGGCCATGGAGCGCTTTGCCGCGCTGCCCTCCCCGCCAACGGCCTGTATTGCCTGCAATTATTACACGCTGCAGGGTGCTTTCCGTCAGGCCCGCAGCCTGGGACTGCAGATCCCAACGGATCTGACACTGCTGGGATTCGATCACACGATGCTGCCAATTTTGTCAGGGCTGCCGATCCCGATCATTGAGCAGCGCATTGATCGGATCGCCTCCGTCACGGTAGAGTGTCTGCTCTCTCAGCTCCGTGGGGAAAACCGCGCAGACCAGCTCGTCCATCGGATCGAAACGGATTGCTCCGCGTTGGATATACTGCCGCTATAATTATAACCACCGGCTATGCCGGTGGTATGCGCAAGCCCCCTTGGGGCATGACCCGGGCAGAGCCTGTCGGCTCATTGAAAGATCTGCCGATCGCGCGGATCTCCCGGGCTTGCCCCTAAAGGGGCTTATTTTTTTGTCTTCTTTTATCGGTTTACCCGTGAACGACTCCGTTATACCCATTTGGTCAGCCGCAAGGTCCTTCCGCGGCTGATCACGAATGTACTGTTTGATCGTTCCGTATAGCACCTGTCTCCTACAGCAAAAAAGCGCCCGGGCAATGCCCGGGCGCTT
>CAZFJB010000040.1:0-8782 GCA_964519775.1 uncultured Oscillibacter sp. | reverse complement strand
ATGTCACCATGCAGATCGACACGGTGATCTACTTCCAGATCACCGACCCCAAGCTCTATACCTACGGCGTGGAGCATCCCATGAACGCCATTGAGAACCTGACGGCCACCACGCTGCGGAACATCATCGGAGAGATGGAGCTGGACCAGTCTTTGACCAGCCGGGACACCATCAACGCCAAGATGCGCTCCATTCTGGACGAGGCCACGGACCCCTGGGGCATCAAGGTGAACCGGGTGGAGCTGAAGAACATCATCCCGCCCCGTGAGATCCAGAACGCCATGGAAAAGCAGATGAAGGCGGAGAGGGAGCGTCGGGAGTCCATTTTGCAGGCGGAGGGCCAGAAGCAGAGCCAGATCCTGGTGGCAGAGGGCGAGAAACAGTCCACCATCCTCCGGGCGGACGCCGCCAGACAGGCCAAGATCATGGAGGCTGAAGCGGAAAAGACCGCGAAGATCCTGGCCGCCGAGGCGGAGAGCGAGGCCATCATGAAGGTCCAGCAGGCCACGGCGGATGCCCTGAAGCTCCTCAACGCCGCCGCTCCCAACGACCAGGTGGTAAAGCTGAAGGCATTGGAGACCATGGCCAAGGTGGCGGACGGCAAGGCTACCAAGCTCATCATCCCCAGCGAATTGCAGGGCCTGGCCGGTCTGGCCGCCAGCGCCAAAGCCGCCTTTGAAACGGAGACACCCGAGGAAAACTGAGCGTTAAGAATCGTGGGCCCGGAGCCTTTTACAGGGCTCCGGGCTTGCTTTTTCCGGGGAAACGCCTATAATATCATTCATCCGAAAAACGGGAGGCTTTTTGTGAGAGAGTACTTGGAATTGTTTTTGACGTTTGCCAAAGTGGGCGTCATGACCTTCGGCGGCGGTGTGGCCATGCTGCCCATTCTTCAGCGGGAGGTCGTGGAGCATAAACACTGGGCCAGTGAGGAAGAGCTGGTGGATTATTTCGCCATCGGGCAGTGTACGCCGGGGATCATCGCTGTCAACACCGCTACCTTTGTGGGCCAAAAGCGAAAGGGGGCTGTTGGCGGCATCGTGGCTACTTTGGGCGTTGTCTTCCCTTCCCTGGTCATCATTACCATCCTGGCGGGAGTCATTACCAACTTCTCCCATGTGGCCTGGGTACAGAACGCCTTTGCCGGGGTGCAGGTGTGTGTCTGCGTGCTGATCTTCAACGCGGTGCTGAAGTTGCTGAAAAAATCTGTGGTGGATAAGGTCACGGCGGTGATTTTTTTGTTGGTCCTGCTGGGAAGCCTTCTTTTGAACCTCTCTCCGGTGTGGTTCGTGGTGCTTTCGGCCGTTGTGGGCATCCTGCTGAAAAATAAGGAAGGGGGTGCTGGGAAATGAGTGTGTATCTCCGTCTTTTCTGGGAGTTTTTCAAAACCGGACTGTTTGCTGTCGGCGGCGGTATGGCAACGCTGCCCTTCCTGAAGGATATCGGTGCTTCCACCGGCTGGTACAGCCAGACGGATCTGATGAATATGCTGGCGGTGTCGGAATCTACCCCCGGCCCCATCGGCATCAATATGGCCACCTATGTGGGCTTCACTGTGGCGGGGATCCCCGGCGCTCTGGTGGCTACCATCGGCGAGGTAACGCCCTCTATCATCGTCATTTTGATCATCGCTGTGATGCTGGCCAAGTTCCGGGACAGTAAGTATGTCTCCCACGCCTTTTACGGGCTGCGCCCCGCCTCCACTGGCCTGATCGGCGCGGCCTGCGCCGGCATTGTACTGCAGGTGCTGCTGTGTGTTGAAAACGTGGCGCAGGACGGCTCCTGGCTGATTCACTTTTCCTGGGGCGGCGGTATCAACTGGCAGGGCATCCTTCTGGCGGTGGTGCTGCTGGTGCTGACCAACAAGGTCAAGCTGACGAAGAACTGGCATCCCATCATTTTTATTGGTATTTCCGCCGTGGTGGGCGTGGTGTTCCGCTTCGGCGGCGCATAAACAAGAAAAGCTGTCCGGGTGTTTCCCGGACAGCCTGGATTCGTTCGATAAAGCAGTACATTTTTCGCAACGGAAAGGAAGAGTGTGTGCGGGAAACCTATCAGGGGTTTCCCGCACAATTAAAATTACTTCATCTTGTCGAATTTTTTCGACAAGATGAAGCTGTCCGGGTGTTTCCCGGACAGCTTTTTGCCGCTCTGATCCCTTACAGCACCAGGGCCTCCCGCAGCAGCCGCAGAGAGGTCAGGTGCCCCTCCAGCATGGGGAGCGTCAGATCCTCCATTTCCAGAGACACGTCTCCGTCGTATCCCGCCATGCGGGCCACGGAGAAAAATTCCTTCCACCACTGGGCACCGTGTCCGGCCCCCACCGCCACATAGTTCCACGCGCGATGGCGGAACGCCTCGATGGGCTTGGTATCCAGCATCCCGTTGGGGCCGGCCATCCGCCGCTCCGGCCGGGAATCCTTGCCGTGGATGTGATAGAGGGCATCGTGCTCGCCCAGGACCCGGGCGGCCTCAATGGGGTCGCCGCCCATCCAGAACAGGTGGGACGGGTCCAGATTCATACCCACCATGGGGCCCACCGCCTCCCGCAGCCGCAGCAGCGTTTCGGGATTGTAGATGAGCTGCATCCCATGGTTTTCCAGGGCGACGCGTTCAATGCCGCAGTCTGCCGCCATACGGACCAGTTCCCGCCATTTGGGGATGGCCACCTCGTTCCACTGATAATCCAGAATATCCTGGGTCTCCGGGGGCCAGGAGGTGGTGATCCATACCGGCGTTTTGTCACCGGGGCACCCGGCGGGCAGGCCGCTCATCATCACGATCTTTTTCACACCCAGCTTTTCCGCCAGACGGAATGTCTTTTCCGTCACGGCCCATTCCCGTTCATAGGCCAGCGGGTTCCCGGAGCAGTTCAGGGCGCACACCTCTATCTCCCGGCGGCGCAGGGCATCCTGCCAGCGCTGACGGGCGGTTTCAGAGGCGAGCATGGTGTCCAGATCGATGTGGGGCGCGCCGGACCAGTTCCCGGTGCCGATCTCCACGGCGCGGACGCCCTGCGACGCGCAGAAGTCCAGCATCTCCTCAAAGGGCATCGCCAGTGTGCAGGTTTTCACAGCAAGGCGCATAGATTCCTCCATGTTTCACGGCGGCCTTCAGGCCGTCTGTTTTTTTCGGTCACAGCCGGTCTTCTTCCCTGGGAAGGCGCAGAGAGCAGCGGTTTGCGGTGTCCGTAGCCCGGAAATAGGTGTTTTCCAAAGGGATCCACCGCTGAAAGAAGGCGGCGGCCCATTCCGGACCGTTCCGCGCTAAGATCCGGCGGCGCTGGGCCTCCGGGGTGATGTCCAGAAAGACGGAGAGATCATAATACGCCGCCAGGGCCGGATGAAAGCTGTAACTCCCCTCCACGATGTTCAGCGGGCCGGGGCAGACGGTGACCGGCGCTTTCAGCGTCATGGCGCCGCAGTCAAAGGGGCGGTAGGTGACAGTCTCGCCCCGACGCAGAGGCCGCAGGATCTCTTCTTCCAGCCGTTCCCGGTCCAGATTGCCGCCTGGTTGGGCAAGGCGCTCTGCCGTCCGCTGCTCGGGCCGGGGGAAGAAATCGTCGGCGTGAAATACCGTGGCGCCCGGATACAAGCCTGCCAGCGTCTCCGCCAGGGTGGTCTTTCCGCTGCCGGCGCCGCCTTCAATGGCCAGGACCACACGTCCCTTTTCCGCTATGGTCCGATCCAGGGCGGCCAGCAGCGGAAGCAGACGGACATAAACGGTATGCAGGACCCGGTAGGCAGGGTGATAGGCGTCCCGAAACCTCTGGGAGTGGCGGCAGGCGGGAAAACCGGCGGAGCGCCAGACGGCGATCTCCGCCCCGGCGTCCGGGTAGGGCAGAGCGCCCTGTTCCGCCAGCGCCGTCAGCACGGACAGGCGCTCATCCAAATCCTCCCGCTCGCCGTGGGGCATGGCGGCGGAGCGGGCAAATGTCGCCGCCAGGGTCTCTGGGGTCAGTCCGCTTCGCAGAACGCCCAGGGGCACTCTGGCCCAGGGACCGTCCAGCGGCTCCGGGGCCTGAAGGCGGCAGCCGCTTTCAGCATACTCCGCCCGGATGCCCGCGGCGGCGGCGGAAGGGTCCGTGATCAGGTGCCCGCAGCCAAAGACGCTTTGATACAGGGCCTTGCGCAGATCCTGAAGGGCGGCGAGCGGGTAGCGGGCCTGCTGATCCAGCAAGAACGACCGTGTAGAGGCCGTGTCCATAGTGCTCTCCTCCATTCTTTGAAAATGATCCTTGTTACAAAGCCCATCATACGCCGCTTTCCACCACGGCGCAACTCCTTTTTCCGGCTGCGGAGGCGGTCCATACCCAACTCTCAGGGCACGAGGTGACAAAAACGGACTTCTGTGGTATCATAATTATATTACCATTATTACATTCACGCTGCGGCGCCCTCCGCCGGAGGGCACCGGGATCAGGAGGCCTCCATGCTGCATATCGGCTGTCATCTTTCCTCATCCAAGGGCTTTCTGGCCATGGGCCGGCAGGCGCTGGAACTGGGGGCGGACACCTTTCAGTTTTTCACCCGGAACCCCAGAGGCAGCAAGGCCAAGGAGCTGGACCCCGCTGATACGGCGGCCCTGATGGCGCTGCTTCAGGAGCGGCGGTTCGCCCCTCTGATCGCCCATGCGCCCTACACGCTGAATCTCTGCGGGGCGGAGGAGAAGAACCGTCTCTTTGCCCGGGAGACCATGGCGGATGATCTGCGCCGCCTGGAATACCTGCCCGGTCAGTTCTATAATTTCCACCCCGGCAGCCATGTGGGCCAGGGGCTTGAGACCGGCATCACCTACATCGCCGAAGGGCTCAACGCCATTTTGAAGCCGGAGCAGTCCACCGTTGTCCTGCTGGAGACCATGGCCGGCAAGGGCAGCGAGGTGGGCGGCCGTTTTGAGGAGCTGCGGGAGATCCTGGACCGGGTGGAGCTGGGAGAGCGGATGGGCGTTTGCCTGGACACCTGCCACATTTCTGATGCCGGGTATGACATCGCCAGAGATCTGGACGGCGTGCTGACGGAGTTTGACCGGGTCATCGGGCTGAAGCGTCTGCGGGCCGTGCATCTCAACGACAGCCTGAACCCCTGCGGCGCCCGGAAGGACCGCCACGCCCGCATCGGCGAGGGCTGCATCGGGCTGGAGGCCCTCTCCCGGGTTACGAACCACCCCGCTCTGCGGGGACTTCCCTTCTGCCTGGAAACGCCCAACGAACTGCCGGGATACGCCCGGGAGATCGCGTTGATGCGGAGCCGGTTTTCGGAAGATGGCTGACCGTGGGGGCATTGGGCCTGTCAATTAGGCGGCAGATTTTCCACAACGGAAAGGAAGGGGGCTCCCGCACGATTTTAATTAGACAGTTTTCGGAACTTCTTGAAGTTCTGGATGCCCTGCGGAATCCGCGGGGCATCTTTTTGCCTCCCGGCGCATAGGTTGTCCCAAGAGGTGAGGCGTATGGAACGAAAGAGGCTGTATATTCGCGGCGGAAAGCGCCTGGGAGCGCTGCTTTTAGCGGGGGCGACACTGTGGACGCTCAGCATCACCGCCGGCAGCGCCAGCGCCGGGGAGGCGTGGTCGGCGCTGCGGCGGGAGGCACCGGTAGCGCTGCTGCGCTGGCAGTTGGGGGACACCGGACAGGCGGCGGGATTGTCCGCCCCGGCTGTGCTGACCCTGAGTCAGGCCCCGCTGGTCCTCTCCGCCTGGCCGGAGATCGGCCAGCTCCGCCGGCGGGAGGAGGAATTGCCGGAAGAACAGGGGCCCGCCCCGGTGACAGAGCCGGTGCGGGAGGAGCCGCGGGCGGCGGAAACGCCGCTGCCGGGAGTGGACAACGGCGTGGCGGCCAAAACGCTGGTCCCCACGGACCCCAGCGGATACACGGTCCACGGCAGGGTCTATATCAGCAACTCCACCAAATACACCCTCTCCGATGTGGATTTGCAAAAGCCCTTTGCGGCGGAGCTGACGGAGGAGGGACCCCAGATCCTGATCCTACACAGCCACGGCAGTGAGGGCTATACCCCGACGGAGGACAACGGTATCGTCTGGTCCGGGGACCACCGCACCACGGACACCCGGTACAACGTGGTCCGCATGGGGGATGCCATGGCGGAGGTGTTTGCCCGGGCGGGGGTGTCTGTTCTCCATGACCGGACGCTGTACGATTACCCGGAGTATGCCGGGGCCTATGACCGCTCTCTTGCCGCCATAGAGCGCTGTTTGAAGGAATATCCCTCCATTCGCTTCATTCTGGATGTTCACCGGGACGCCATCGAGGATGGGGCGGGAGGCCAGGTGAAGGTGGTCTCTGACATCCCGGTCCGGGGCACCGCGGCCCAGCTCTCTCTGGTGGTGGGCAGCGACGGCGGCGGGCTCAGCCACCCGGACTGGATGGAAAATCTCCGCCTGGCGGCGGCGATCCAGGAGCGGGCCCTGACAGACTATCCCACGCTGATGCGGCCATTGCTGCTGCGCAACTCCCGCTATAATCAGCACATGACCGCCGGTTCCCTGCTGGTGGAGGTGGGCACCGCCGGAAACGCCCCGGAGGAGGCGGAGCTGGCGGCACGGCTGTTTGCGGAGGAAATGCTGCGGACATTAGAGGAGAAAAATGGCGGATGAATTGTTAAGAAAGTGAAAATTTCCGCCGGCAGGGGTTGTGAGAGGCGTTTTATTCATGTTAAGATAGACAGGTATTTCAATGGCAGAGGAGGCGGCATACTTGCTGGCAGATCTTCGGAAACGGTGGCGCGGCCAAATAGGACAGACCCGGACGATACTGGGCGAAAAGGTGCGGGAGGCGCTGGCCTCCGTGCTGCCGATCACACTGATCGTGCTGGTGCTGTGTTTCACGGCGGCACCGGTCCCCACGGATGTGCTGCTGGCGTTTTTGGTGGGCGCGGTCCTGCTGATCGTGGGCATGGGCCTCTTTACCCTGGGCGCTGACACCGCCATGCTCCCCATTGGCGAGCGGGTGGGCGCCCAGATGACCAAGTCCCGCAAACTGTGGGTGGTGGTCACGGTCAGCCTGCTGATCGGCATCATCGTCACCATTTCGGAGCCGGATCTCCAGGTGCTGGCAAAGCAGGTGCCCGGTATCCCCAACGCCGTGCTGATCGGCGCGGTGGCGGCGGGTGTGGGCATCTTCCTGGTGGTGGCCCTGCTTCGTATTTTGTTCCAGATCCCTCTTAACGGTCTGCTGATCGCGTCTTATATCGTTATTTTCACGCTGGCCGCCTTCGCCCCCAAGGCGTTTTTGGCGGTGGCCTTTGACTCCGGCGGTGTCACCACAGGCCCCATGACCGTGCCCTTTATCATGGCGCTGGGCCTGGGCGTCTCCTCCACCCGAAGCGACGGAAAAGCGGGAGAGGACAGCTTTGGCTTGGTGGCCCTCTGTTCGGTGGGCCCCATTCTGGCGGTGCTGATCCTGTCGCTGATCTATCCTGCTGCCGGGTCCTATGCCCCCTCCGTGGTACCGGAGGCGGCGGACAGCCGTGCCCTCTGGCAGCTCTTCACCCAGGGGCTCCCGGTGTACGCGAAGGAGATGGGCGTGGCGCTGGCCCCTATCGCGGCGTTTTTCGCCATTTTCCAGGTGGTTTCTTTACGGCTTCCCCGGAAAAATGTGTTGAAAATCGTAGTGGGTCTCCTGTATACTTATATTGGACTTGTCTTGTTCATGACCGGTGTCAACGTGGGCTTTTTGCCGGCGGGCACCTATCTGGGCCGGCAGATCGCCGCCCTGGACCAGAGCTGGGTGCTGATCCCCATCGGTATGCTGATGGGCTGGTTCATTGTGCAGGCGGAGCCGGCGGTCCATGTGCTGAACCGGCAGGTGGAGGAGCTGACCTCCGGCGCCATTCCCGGCAAGGCTATGAGCACCAGCCTTTCCATCGGCGTGGCCATCTCCATTGGGCTTGCCATGCTGCGGGTGCTGACGGGAGTTTCCATCTTCGTCCTGCTGATCCCCGGCTATCTCTGCGCCATCGCGCTGACATTTGTGGTGCCCAAGATCTTTACCGCCATTGCCTTTGACTCCGGCGGCGTGGCCTCCGGTCCCATGACGGCTACGTTCCTGCTGCCCTTTGCCATGGGCGCCTGCGAGACCCTGGGGGGCGACGTGGTGACGGACGCCTTCGGCGTGGTGGCCATGGTGGCCATGACACCGCTGCTGACCATCCAGCTTCTGGGCCTTGCCTACAAGTGGAAGCTGAAAAAGACGGGGGCGGATGCGCCTGCCGTGTCCGAGCCTGAGCTGCTGGCGGCGGACGATGAGATCATCGACCTGTAAAGGGGGAGGATGTATGTCTGCGGATCTGATTTTGACCATTACGGATCGGAGCCGGGGAGGCGAGTTTGCCGCCTGGTTCCAGGAGCACGGAGCCAATCTGGTGCTGACCGCCCTGGGCCGGGGGACCGCGACGACGGAGATCCTGGACTGCCTGGGGTTGGAGGCATCGGAAAAGGCGGTGTTGCTTTGTGTGATGCCCAGCCGGCGGGATTTCTTCCGTCTGGCAGCCAAAGAACTGTGGCTGGACGTCCCGGGCCGGGGCGTGATGATGGGGGTCCCGGTGCGCAGCATCGGCGGGATCACGGCTAAGGAGTATTTATTGCAAGGGGAGGCGGAGGACCGCATGGAAAAGGAACTGACCCACGAGCTGATCGTTGTCATCGCCAATCAGGGCTTTACGGACCAGGTCATGGACGCGGCCCGGGCCGCCGGGGCTACCGGAGGCACCGCCGTCCACGCCAAGGGCACCGGTACGGAGTTGGCGAAGAAATTCTTCGGCGT
>CAZFJB010000039.1:0-8990 GCA_964519775.1 uncultured Oscillibacter sp. | reverse complement strand
ACAGCCTGTCAGACCGCACTGTTCTTGGCTCTACGGCCAAGTTCCCCAAGTGGGCTGTGGCCTATAAGTACCCACCGGAGAAAAAATACTCTGTGGTGACGGACATCGTGGTCCAGGTGGGCCGCACCGGTGTGCTGACGCCGAAAGCCGTGCTGACCCCGGTGCGCCTGGCGGGCACCACCGTCACCAATGCCACGCTGCACAACCAGGATTTCATCACGGAGAAGGACATCCGCGTCGGTGATACCGTGCTGGTGCAGAAGGCGGGGGAGATCATCCCGGAGATATTGTCCGTGGACGTGACGAAGCGGCCTGACGGGACGGTGCCCTACACCCTGCCCACGGTCTGCCCGGTGTGCGGCGCGGCGGTAGTCCGGGACGAGGACGGCGCGGCCATGCGCTGCACCGGCGCGGAGTGCCCCGCCCAGCTTCAGCGGAACATCACCCATTTTGCCAGCCGGGACGCCATGGACATCGAGGGCCTTGGCCCGGCGGCGGTGGCCCAGCTTGTGGAGACTGGCCTGATCGCCAACGTGGCGGATCTCTATGATCTCCATGCCCAGGATGTGGCCCAGTTGGACCGCATGGGGGCAAAGTCCGCGGAAAATTTGATCCGGGCCATTGAAAAGTCGAAGAGCAACGATCTCAGCAAGCTGATCTACGGCCTGGGCATCCGGCAGGTGGGGGAGAAGGCCGCCGCCGTGCTTGCTCAACAGTTTGGCACGCTGGACGCTCTGCGCGATGCCACGGAGGAGGCACTGACAGAGGTGCCTGACGTAGGCGGCATCACCGCCCGGTGCATCGTGGAGTATCTGTCTCAGCCCCAGGCAAAGGACCTGATCCGCCGGTTGAAGGCGGCGGGAGTCAATATGGAGAGCCATGTGCAAAAGGTGGACGACCGCTTTGCCGGCATGACCTTCGTCCTCACCGGGACCCTGACCCGGTTCGACCGGAAAACAGCGGAAAATGAGATCACCCTTCGGGGCGGCAAGGCCAGCGGCTCCGTGTCCAAAAAGACCACCTATGTGGTGGCCGGCGAGGCTGCCGGCAGCAAACTGACCAAGGCTCAGGCGCTGGGCATCCCGGTGCTGACGGAGGACGAGTTCGCGGAGATGCTGAACTAAAACAGAAAAAAAGGAGGCGGCATATGCGGTCGCTGTTTCGGAAAATACGGGAGGCAAACCGGCCTTACTGCGCCGCCATCGTGGCGGCGGCAGGCAGTTCCAGCCGCATGGGCGGCACGGACAAGCTGATGGAGCCGCTGGACGGTGTGCCGGTGCTGGTACGGACGCTGACGGCGCTGCAACGGGCGGCCTCCATTGATGAGATCGTCATCGCTGCCCGGGAGGAGGCGCTGGTGGACATTGCCGAATTATGCCGGACCTACGGCATCGCCAAATGCAAAAAAGTGGTGCGGGGCGGTGAGAGCCGGTGCCACTCCGTCTATCTGGCGGCGCTGGAGGCGTCGCCCCAGGCGGAGCTGCTGGCGGTACAGGACGGCGCCCGGCCACTGGTGACCACAGCGGTCATCGACCGGACGGTGGAAACCGCCGCAAAATGCGACGCCGCTGCCCCGGCGGTGGCGGTGAAGGACACCATCAAGATCGTGGCGGCGGAGGGGGCCGTGACCGGGACCCCGGACCGGGAGACCCTCCGGGCTGTGCAGACGCCCCAGGTGTTCTCCGCCGATCTTCTGAAAGCGGCGCTGCAGTCGGCCCTGGAGGACAATGCATCGGTGACGGACGACTGCTCCGCCGTGGAACGGCTGGGCAAGACCGTGTACTTAGTGGAGGGGGACGAGGAGAATCTGAAGATCACCACCCCCATGGATCTGGTGGTAGCAGAGGCCATTCTGGCCCGACGGGAGGAACGCACATGACGAATTTACGCATCGGACACGGCTATGACGTCCACCGCCTGACGGAGGGGCGAAAGCTGATCTTAGGCGGGGTGGACATTCCCTGGGAAAAGGGCCTGCTGGGCCACTCGGACGCCGATGTACTGACCCACGCCGTTATGGACGCGCTTACCGGGGCGGCCCGGCTGGGGGACATCGGTAAGCTCTTCCCGGACACCGATCCGGCTTATGCGGGCATCTCCAGCCTGAAACTCCTTGCGGAAGTCGGGAAACTGCTGGGAGAGAAGGGCTATGAAGTAGTAAACATTGACGCCGCACTGCTGGCCCAGGCCCCGAAAGTGGGGCCCTACAAGGCGGCGATGGCGGAAAATATCGCAAAAGCATTGCAGATCAGCCCGGAGCGGGTGAATGTGAAGGCCACCACGGAGGAGGGACTGGGCTTCACCGGGGACGGCTCCGGCATGGCGGCCCATGCCGTGGTGCTGATCGAGGCGATCAAGTGACCGCCGCCGCGCATATATTACAAGGAGACGTACACCCGTGTACGTCTCCTTTTTTCAAAGCCTGAGAAGGTACTTGGGAAACACGGAGAGGCGGAGCCTCTTTGTGTGCCATCCCTCCTGGAAGAGGGAGCATACCATCCCAGCTTTGCGCTGGGAACAGAAGGAGGAACGACTGTGGAATTTTATTTGATCCTTGCCCGTTCCGTGACGTATGCCCAGCGGATGCAGTCGGTACTGGACCGCGCCGGGGTCCGCAGCCGGATCTTTCGGGCACCCCGGGATCTGACGGACCTGGGCTGCGCCTATGTCCTGCGGATCGCCGCCGCCGATCTGACCCGTGCCCTGGGGGCGCTGCGGCAGGCGGGACTGGACCCGGTCCGGATCTATTTACAGCGGAACGGAATCATACAGGAGGTGAGCCTATGACCTATCTGGACAGCGCGGCCACCACCTTTCAAAAGCCGCCTGCCGTTGCCCGGGCCATGGCGGAGGCCATGCGCACTATGAGTTCCCCGGGCCGGGGCGGCCATCCCCTGGCCATGCGGGCAGCGGAGGCTGCCTTTCACTGCCGGGAGGAGGTGGCGGCCCTGCTGGGGGTGGAGGACCCCCAGCGGGTGGCCTTTACCATGAATGCCACCCATGGGCTGAATATTGCCATCAAGAGTTTGGTGCCCCCGGGAGGCCGGGTGGTGATCTCCGGCTATGAGCATAACGCCGTGACCCGGCCTCTGGCGGCACTGCACGCCAACGTGTCCGTGGCAGACGGACGGCTGTTTGACACCGCCTCGGCGGAGGAGGCCTTTGAGGCGTTGATCCTTCCCGGGGTGGACGCGGTGATCTGCAACCATGTGTCCAACGTGTTCGGCTTTGTCCAGCCCATTGAGGCCGTGGCGGACCTGTGCCGCCGCCAGGGGGTGCCGCTGATCGTGGACGCGTCCCAGTCCGCCGGGATGCTGCCGCTCAGCATGGACCGCCTGGGGGCGGCCTATATGGCCATGCCGGGACACAAGGGACTTTACGGCCCCCAGGGTACCGGCGTACTGCTGTGCGGGGCGGGCGTGACGCCGCGCTCCCTGCTGGAGGGCGGCACGGGGAGCGTTTCCCTGGATCAGGATATGCCGGACTTTCTGCCGGACCGGCTGGAGGCGGGGACCCACAATATGCCGGGGATCGCGGGGCTGCTGGCCGGCGTTCGATTTGTCCGCCGGCAGCGGACAGAGAATATCCTGCGCCATGAGCAAAACCTGACCCGGCGGGCAGCGGAGGCGCTGCGTGCCCTTCCGGGAACGGAGGTCTATTACGCCGGGAGCAACGGCCCTCAGGCTGGGGTCCTCTCCTTCCGCGTCAGGGGAATGGACACAGAGGCGGTGGGAGAGGCCCTGGCGGAGCGGGGCATCGCCGTCCGGGCGGGTCTTCACTGCGCGCCGCTGGCTCACCGCAGCGCCGGAACACTGGATACCGGCACGGTGCGTGTCAGCTTTTCCGCCTTCAACACCCCGCGGGAGGTGGACTATCTGGCCGCCGCCGTGGAGGAGATCCTGCGGCAGCGGCGAAGAGCGGAGCAAAACTGAAGAAAGGCCTGACGCCGCCGATCCGGCGGCGTCAAAAAATAATTCTGAACAGGCCGTGAATTTTTAGCGGTTTACCTTGAATTTTACAGGATTTTTCTCTATAATACAATTACGAGTGCCCATAGCGTGTCAAACCCCTGACACAAGGGCGGAAGGGACCGGGCAAAACCGCCGGAGGGCGCACCGGGTCCAAAAAGAGGTGAGCGGAACGATGAATATGACTTTTTCAGAGGTCAGCGGCTGGATCATCCGGTATGTGCTGTCCGTCAAGCTGACGGATCTGCTGGATATCGCCATCATGGCCTTTATTCTCTATAAGATCTTTGCTTTGGCGCAAAGCACCAAGGCGGCCAGCCTGGTGAGAGGACTTTTGATCTTCTTCACCGTGCTGGCGGCGTCCTATTTTTTCCATCTCAACGGTATCAGCTATATTTTGAGCCGCATGGTGAATTTGGGATTGCTGGCCCTCATCATCCTCTTCCAGCCGGAGATCCGCCGGGGTCTGGAGGAGATGGGCAGCCGCCGCTTTACGGCATTTTTCATCCATGCGGAAACGGCGGGGGCCCTGGAGCAGGCCATCAGCCAGACGGTGCTGGCCTGCACGGAGATGTCCCAGAGCCGCACCGGCGCCCTGATCGTTTTTGAGCGGGAGATCCTGCTGGACGATATGGTCCGCAGCGGCACGGTGCTGGACGCGGCGGTGTCCGGCGAGCTTTTGAAAAACATCTTCTTCGTCAAGGCACCCATGCACGACGGCGCGGTCATCGTGCGCCATGGGCGGGTGCTGGGCGCGGGCTGTATGCTGCCTTTGAGCAAAAACGTGAACCTCTCCCGGGATCTGGGTATGCGCCACCGGGCCGGCATCGGCATGAGCGAGAACTCCGACGCGGTGGTGGTCATCGTTTCCGAGGAGACCGGCTCCATCTCGGTGGCTGTCGGCGGGATGCTCAAGCGGCATCTCAAGCCGGAGACGCTGGAAAACCTGCTGCGCAATGAGCTGCTTCCCCGGGAGGACGCGGATCAGAAGAAGGCGAAATTCAGCCTGCTGAATCTTCTGCGGAGCAAGAAGCGGGAGGAGGCGGACGATGATGAGTGAGAGTCAGAAGGTTCGCAAGGCATTGTACATGGTCTTATCCGTGGTGATCGCCGCGGGCATCTGGTTTTATGTGGATGAGTCCAGCGGCCAGACGGTGACCCAGGAGGTAACGGGCATCCCCATCGAATACACCGGTCAGTCCGCCCTGGCGGACAACGGATTGATGCTGGTGGAAGGCGAGGACAGCGGCACCAGCACCTCGCTGGACATCACCTATAAGGGCAAGCGCCGCCACATCGTGCGGATGGATCGGTCCAAGGTCCGGGTGACGGTGGATCTCTCCGGCATCACGGCGGCCGGCATCCAGAAGGTAAAACTCAACACCAGCTTTACGGACCGGACCTTCAACTCCGGCAACACCAGCGTTTACGAGCAGAGCCTGGACATGGCCACGGTGAACATCTGCGAGCTGAGCCACAAGGAAGTGGAGCTGCGGTGCGAGCTGACCGGCAACGTGGCGGAGGGCTACTCCGCCGGAAAGGTCCAGCTCTCCCAGACTGCCATCCAGATCCGGGGCCAGGAGTCGGACATCGCCCCTGTCAGCTACGCGAAGGTGGTCTTTGACATCGGCAGAAACGCCAGAGAGAGCATCACCGCCACGCTGGAGTATCAGTTCTACGATGAAAACGGACAGGTCATCAAAAATAAGGCCATCCACACAGAGGAGCGCCAGATCCAGGCGACGCTGCCGGTCTATGTGACCAAGGAGCTGAAGCTGGCGGTGGACTTCCAGGAGGCCCCCGGCGCCCTGCTGGAGGACATGATCTATGAGATCAAGCCCGGCAGCATCTGGGTCTCCGGTGACGCGTCCATCCTGAACAGTATGGACCGGATCGTGCTGGACAGCTTTGATCTGCTGACGGTCACCCAGGAAAGCGCCAGCCACAGCTATGCTATTCTGGTGCCGGACGGCTGCGAAAACCTCAGCGGCGTCACCCGGGCCACGTTGGAGATCGGCTATCCCGACAGAACGGTGATGGACGTGATCACGGAGAACATCCACATTGAAAACGCCCCGGAGAGCCGGGAAGTGGAACTACTGACCACCCAGATGGCGGTCCGTGTTTTCGGCACGGCGGCGGAGGTGGAGCAGGTCACCGGCGATAAGATCCATGTCACGGTGGATCTCAGCGATTACGCGGTGGCCTCCGGCACCTACATGGTGTCGGCCAGGGTGCGGCTGGATGAGGACATCTCCGTGGGCGTGGCGGGGACCTATCAGGCACAGGTCCGCATCCCGGAGGTCCGGGAGGAGCCTGACACGCCGGAAGAAGAATTAGGAGAGACACAATGACACAGATCGCGACAGTAGAGAGAATTTTGGACGATACCCACGCGGAGATCTCCGTGCCCCGGAAGTCCGCCTGCGGCCATGACTGCGAGGAGTGCGCCGGCTGCGGCATCAGCGGCACGGCGGTCTACACCCGGGCGCTGAACCTTATCGGCGCCGTGCCGGGGCAGAAGGTGGTGGTGGAGAGCGACACGGGCAAGATGCTCAAGATCGTCAGCTTCGTGTACCTGATCCCGGTGGTGCTGTTTCTGGCGGGGTATCTCATCACCCTGGCCCTGACGGACAGCGTGGCGGCACAGTATACCGCGGCGGTGGCGGGGGCGGCCCTGGGTGTGGGCTTTGCCATCTGTTATGACCGCTATGTCAAGGCCCGGGGCGGCATCTCCTTTAACATCGTGCGGGTATTCTGATGTTTGGATACGTCAGCCCCTCCGCGCGGGATCTGCCGAAAGAGGAGATGGAACGCTTCCGGGAGATGTACTGCGGATTGTGCCACACCCTCTCCCGGCGTTACGGACAAGCTGCCCGGTTTATCCTGAATTATGATTTTACCTATCTTGCCATCCTCCTCTCCGATGGAGGGGAGGGGACCCGGAATTGGAGCCGCTGTTACACCAGCCCGGTGAAAAAGCGGGCCTATCTGGAAGAAAATGACGCCATGGCCCTGGCGGCGGACGAGAGTGTGATCCTGGCGTATTGGCAGCTGCGGGACGGCGTGGAGGACCATGCCTGGGCCGCGGGACTGAAATACAGGGCCGGGGCGGCGCTTTTGGAGTCCGCCTACCGGAAGGCGGCGGCCCTGCGGCCGGAATTTGACACAGCGGTGCGCCGGCAGCTCCAGGCGCTGGGGGAACTGGAAAAGGAAGGTTCCTCCTCCATGGACAGGGCAGCGGATTCCTTCGCCGTGCTGCTCAGCGCGGCGGCGGAGGGGGAACGCGATCCCATCCGGCGCCGGGTGCTGGAGCAGATCCTGTATCATCTGGGCCGCTGGGTCTATCTGATCGACGCCGCCGATGATCTGAAAAAAGATCAGGAAAGCGGGAATTATAACCCGGTAGCCCTGCGGTACGGACTGACGGAGGGCACCTGGACGGCGGAGAGCCGCCGGGAATTTGCCCTGACACTGGACCACTCCATCCACCAGATGGCGGCGGCCTTTGAACTGGCGGACTTCGGCGTTTGGACCCCTGTTTTGCGCGCCACCTTTTACGGCGGGCTGTTTCAGGTGGGCCGCGCCGTGCTGGACGGCACCTTCCGCCGGAGAAATCACAACAGAGAGATCGAGGAAAGCAAATGAATGATCCGTATCAGGTCCTGGGCGTTTCCAGGACCGCCACTGATGAGGAAGTCAAAAAGGCCTACCGTGACCTGGCCCGGAAATACCACCCGGACAACTATCATGACAGTCCCGTGGCGGATCTGGCGCAGGAGAAAATGAAGGAGATCAACGCCGCCTACGAGCAGATCACCAAGGAGCGCAGCGGCCGGGGCAGCGGCACCGGCGGCTATGGCCAGAGCGCTTACGGCGGCTATGGCGCTTACGGTTATGGTGGGCAGAGCTACAGCGGCAGTTCCGTCTTTCAGCAGGTGCGCTACGCGATCCAGATGAATGATCTGGGCCGGGCGGAGGCGCTGCTGAACCACTACAGCGACCATAACGCCGAGTGGAACTTCCTCAAGGGGGCCGTGTGCTACCGCCGGGGCTGGATGGACGAGGCCAAGCGCTATTATGAAACGGCCTGCCAGATGGACCCCTCCAATCAGGAGTACCGGCGGGCGCTGGATTTCATGGAAAACGGCACCCGGCAGGCCTACAGCCCCAACGGCACCTTCGGAACGGAGCTGTGCGCGCCGAATCTGTGTCTGCCTATGTGCTGTGCCTGGTCCCTGTGCGGCGGCGGAGTCCCAATTTGGTTCTGCTGCTGAGAAAACCTGTGTAAACATCAGAAAAACGAGCGCCGACAGGGGAGGAAACCTCAACGCGGCTGGCGTTTTTCTGTCAAATAAGGAGGAAACGGCATGATCAAAAGCATGACCGGCTATGGCCGGGCAAGAGAAGTGCTGAACAAGCGGGACATCACCGTGGAGGTCCGGTCTGTCAACAACCGGTATCTGGACTGCACGGTGAAAATGCCCCGGATGTATAGCTTCGCGGAGGACGCCATCAAGCAGTGCGTCCAGAAGGCCATCTCCCGGGGCAAGGTGGATGTGTTCATCACGGTGGACGCCTCCGCCGCGGATGTGGCCAAGGTCACGGTGAACACGGAACTGGCGGCCCAATACGCCGCCGCGTTTTTGGAACTGGCGAAGATCTGCGGCAAGGCCACGGCGGCAGAGCCGGGGGATCTGGCCCGCTTCCCGGATGTGCTGACCGTTACCAAGGCGGACGAGGATCTGGAAACGGTGTCCGCCGATCTGTGCGCTGTGGCGGAAAAGGCGCTGGAAGCCTATAACGCCATGCGGGCCGTGGAGGGGCAGAAGCTGGCGGAGGATATCGGCAGCCGGCTGGACGCCGTGGAGAGCTATACCGCCCAGGTAGAAAAGCGCTCGCCGGAAACGGTGGCGGAATACCGGGCCAAGCTGACCGCCCGGATGGAGGAAGTGCTGCAAAGCACTACCATCGACCCCCAGCGCATTTTGCAGGAGGCCGCCATCTATGCCGACAAGGTGG
>CAZFJB010000038.1:0-9040 GCA_964519775.1 uncultured Oscillibacter sp. | reverse complement strand
AGGTCGATGTAGTGCGGCAGATCGTCACGCTCCGCCGCCATAGCCTCCAGCAGCACCACCAGCAGCTCTGTCACGCTCTCCCGGGTCAGGTATTGGAACAGCTCCTCCTTATCCCGGAAATACATATAAAAGCTGCCCCGGGAGATCTGGGCCGTGCGGATGATGCGGTTGATGGACGCCTCGTTATAGGGTCGCTCCGTAAACTCCCGGGCCGCCGCCGAGAGCAGTTTTTCCTGCTTCTCCGGCGCTAAATTCAAAAATGTACTGCTGGGCAATGCCCCGCCCCCTTCTATGTATGATATGTGCCTCGGACTTTCGAAATATGACAGCCTGTCAGGGAGTATACCCGACAGGCTGTCATATTTCAAGCTATTTTCAGGATTGTTCACAAATCATTTACAGGGGCCCCGCCAGCTCATACAGCGGCGCCCGCCGGTCATAGGGCTGTGCGCAATAGGTGACCGACGCGATCTTCCGCCCGCTGACGCCGTATTTGGGATGCACGCCGAAGAGGTCGATGTAGTGCGGCAGATCGTCACGCTCCGCCGCCATAGCCTCCAGCAGCAGCACGGTGGCCCGGGCATCATCCACCGCCCGGTGGCTGTTCTCCGCCTCCGTCAGGCCGTAGGCCTCAATGGCGTGGCACAGCTTGTGGGGATAGTCCCGCCGGTCCCGGTACACCGTCAGGGCGTCCAGAAACCGGGGCTTTTTCAAAACCGGCACCAAATTCAGCGGTTTGAGCAGATAAAAGAGGAAATTCAGGTCAAACTGGGCATTGTAGGCCACCAGCAGTGGCCGCTCCGCCCCCTCCAAAAGGCGGCAGAAGCCCTCCGCCGCTTCCCGGTCATCCACCCCCTCAGCCTGAAGCTGCTCATCGGTGATGCCGGTGAGATCCACGATAAAGGGCGGCAGCGTCTGCCCCTCCGGCAGGCGGATCAGGGCGTTGAAGGCCCCCCGCTCCGCCCCGTTTTCCAGGGCCACCGCGCCGATCTCGATGATGCGGTCTTTTCCAAATTCAATACCGGTTGTCTCGGTGTCGAACACCACGATCCGGTCAAATTCCTTCCACAGTTCCATCATGCCGCCCAGTTCTCCCCTGTCACATAGTCGATCTCCACACCGGGCTGCACATTGTAGCAATAGACATGGAAGCAGACGCCGGCGCCGTCATCCTCCACGGAGTAGGCCTCCATCTCCACGCCTCGGGCCACCAGCTCGCCGTTTTCAAAGGCGGGGGTCACCCGGTAGAGGACGTGGTTCCCGGTGGAGGCGATGTAATCCGCCACCTGATTTTCAAAGGGCAGCATCCCCTCCACATTCATGTACCGGGTGCCGGTGATAAGGTTTTTCTCGTTGGCGTTTTCGCCTGTGAGCTGAAAGCCGATGAGATGGCAGCGGTTATAAAGGCTCTTGCCGTCCACAAACTCATACTGATTCTGCACCCAGCCGGTGGGCTTCACCTTGGAGATGCTCTCCCGCTCCTCCGTGGGCATCAGATCCACACCGACGCAGGCTTTCGCCACGCCGCAGCGGCCCAGGCTATCCAGCTCACTGTAATATTCGTAAGAGCTGGTAGTGCGGTCGTCCTCCGCAAAATCCGGCTGGTTGCGGTTCAGGATCACATAAGCCTCACCGTCATAAGCCGGAATGTCCGATGTATCGTAACTGGGCGTCAGATACTGCCGGGCCAGCGTCACCAATACCGCCAGCGCAAGGGCCAAAACCGTCTCTTTCCAGGTGAGTTTTTTCTTTTTGCTTCTCCGTTTCGCCATGGTTCGTCTCCTTTGCTGTGTCATTTTTTCCGTCTTTCATCATACCAGATTCCACCAAATTCCGCAACGGGGTATACGTTTCCCACAGATGGGCAGACTACCGCTGACTCTATTCCCAGGAGGTCTTTTATGCGCAAACGTCTGCAAATTTTCTGTCTGCTGCTCCTTCCCTGCCTGACGCTGATGGGTCTTCTCCACCGGGGTGCCCCCACCGCCCTGACGGCAGCGGCCGACACCGCCATCCCCGCCTCCGCCGACAACTGGGGCCTCTCCTTCCCCACAGAGGGACTGACGCCGGTGGGCAACGCCACCATCGACCAACTGGCCCAATACAACGCCTGGTATGTGGGGGACACCACAGAAAAGGTCATCTACCTGACCTTTGACTGCGGCTATGAAAACGGCAATACGGAGGCCATTCTGGACGCGCTGAAAAAGCACAGCGCTCCCGCCGCCTTCTTCGTGGTGGGCCACATGGTCGAATCCGCCCCGGACATCGTTCGCCGCATGGCAGCCGAGGGTCACATCGTGGGCAACCACACGAACCATCACCCGGATATGTCCGCCATTGCCGACAAGGCCAGCTTTCAAAAAGAGCTGGAGAGCTTGGAGGGATCGTACCGGAAGATCACCGGGCAGGAGCTGTCCCGCTTTTACCGCCCGCCTCAGGGCAAATACAGCCAGGAAAATCTGAAAATGGCCCGGGATCTGGGCTATACCACCGTATTCTGGAGCCTTGCCTATGTGGACTGGTATGCCGACAAACAGCCCACGGCAGAGCAGGCCTACGCCAAGCTGCTGCCCCGCATCCACAACGGCGCCATCGTGCTGCTCCACTCCACCTCCTCCACCAACGCCGCCATTCTGGACGACCTGCTGACAAAATGGGAGGAGATGGGCTACCACTTCGCCCCGCTGACGGAACTGGCGGCGTGAGCCACGCCTTTTCCGCATAAATTTCCCGCCGCCGGACACACTACCTGACGGCGGAAGCCAAAATCTTTTCTCATTCAGGAGGAACTCCATCATGAAGGACTGCACCAACAACGGCTGCCAGTGTACCCCCAACCAGAGCATCAACTGCACGGTCAACACCTGCGCCCATCACTGCAAGGACTCCAACTACTGCGGCCTGACCTCCATCCGTGTGGGCACCCATGAGACCAACCCCACCGAGATCAAATGCACCGACTGCCAGAGTTTTGAGCTGAAGTAACGCAGTCTCCTGCCGGGCGGGGCGCTCCGCTTGCCGCCCGGCCCGGGCCTACATAAAACGTGAAGAGGGGTGACACCATGCCCGCAAACTATCCGGCCCGGATCGCCGGCGGCGCCGCCGGTCTTGCCAACGGTCTCTTCGGCGGTGGCGGCGGCATGGTGTTCCTGCCCATTCTCTCCCGCTGGGGCGCTCTCAGCCAGCGGCAGCTTTACGCCACCTGTGTGGCTGTTATTTTTCCGGTATGCGCCGTGTCCGCCGCCGTTTACCTTTTTCAGGGGAAGGCGGATCTGATCGCGGCGCTCCCCTATCTTGCCGGCGGGCTGCCGGGCGGCTGGCTGGGCGGCAAGCTCTACGGCAAAGTACCCACCAAGCTCCTGAAATGGGTCTTTGCCGCCTTTCTTTTCTACGCGGGGGTGAACTATCTGCTGTGACAAACTGGCTCCTTCCCCTTCTCTGCGGCTTTGCCGCGGCGGTGATCTCCGCCTGGGGCGTGGGCGGCGGGACCCTTTTGCTGCTGGTGATGACTCTCCTTTTGGGCGTGGATCAGCAAACGGCCCAGGGCATCAATCTTCTCTTCTTCCTGCCCACAGCCCTCTCCGCCCTGATATGCCACTTAAAAAGCGGCTGCCTGCACAAGCCCACCCTGAAAGCCGCCATCCCCATCGCCGTGCCGGCGGCACTGCTGGGAGCCTGGATCGCCACGGCGGTGGATGTTGCCCTCCTCCGTCGCCCTTTCGGCGTCTATCTGCTCCTCTCCGGTGTTTCCCTGATCTGGCCGGAAAAAAAAGCGGACGATTGAACATCGATCGTCCGCTTTTCAAGTCTATCCAATTTATCCAACAATTCAGGCAAACCGAAAAGGAGAAACGTTTTCGTTCATCCTACCGCGTCGGTCAGCTGCAGCGTCACCGTCAGGATCTCGCCGTCCCGCCAGAGGGTCAGGGTCATCTCGTCGCCTACATAATGCTTCCAGCGGGCTTTCAGCACATCGGTACTGCTGAACAACTCCTGTCCGTCCGCCGCCAGCAGATAGTCTCCGGCCCGCACACCGGCACGGTCCGCCGCCCCGCCGGGGGTCACGGAATCCACCCGCACGCCCCAGAGATGCTCCGCCAGCTTGTCCGGCGCCTGCATCACGGAAAGGCCCAGCAGCGGCTCCGGCCGCAGCGCGCCGTATACCAAAAGGTCATTGACCATCCGCTCCACCCGGACGGAGGGAATGGCGAAGCCCAGGCCCTCCACCGTGGAAGTGCGGTCATAGAGCTTCATGAAATTGATGCCGATGACCTGACCGGACTCGTTGATCAGCGGGCCGCCGGAGTTGCCGCTGTTGAGCGCCGCATTGGTCTGGAGCAGGGGCATGGAAGTATTCTCCGTCAACTGCATCTCCCGGTCCAGGGAGGAGATGATGCCGTCTGTAAAGGTGCCGCCCATGTCAAGATTCAGGGGCGTGCCGATGGCGTATACCTTCTCCCCCACCGCCAGCGTGTCGGAATCGCCGAACGCCGCCACAGGGAAGCCGGTCCCATCGATCTTCAGCACCGCCAGGTCGCAGTCGGCGTCGCTGGCGATGAATTGGGCTTCATAGGGTGTGCCGTCAGCCAGAAGGACGGTACACGCCGCGCCGCCGGAGACTACATGGTGGTTGGTGACGAAATAGCCGTCCTCCCGGAAAATGATCCCGGTGCCCACGGACATCCGCCCGTCTCCCAGCTCCACAGCCACGGTCACCACCGCGTCGCTGAGCTTTTCATAGACCTCCGGTGCCGTGAGGGCCGCCGTTCGTTCTGCCGTGATCTCCAGGCGGGCCGCCGGGTCCGCTTTCGTCTGGGGGATGGAGATGGGGGCATCCTCATCCTCCATCCGTTCCCATTCATAGGCCTCCTCATACCACTCCCGGGCATAGGGCGGCACCCAGACGATCCGGGAGAGGAGCCAGCGGCCCCCAACCAGTACCGCCGTGATCCCCACCGCCGCGGCCAGCAAGAGACAAAGCCCCCGCTTCCACCGCCTGCGCTTGGGCCGCGCCGGCGTCTCCGCCGGGGGCGGCAGCATGGATGCCGGCAGGGGACGGGTGTAACTCAGCACAGTCTCCCCAGGAAATTCCCGGCGATATTCCTCAATTGTCTCGCCCCGGGTCCGCAGGGTCCTTCTCTCTTCCATAGCGCCTCTTTATTCCGTCCGCAGGGAGAACGTAAAGGTGGTCAGGCCGTTCTCACTGGTGACGCTGATCTCTTCTTTATGCTGCCGCAAAATGGTCTTGACGATATAAAGGCCCAGGCCGTAGCCGTCCTTATCCTCACTGCGGGATTTGTCGCTTTTGTGGAACCGCTCAAACAGCAGCGGCAGTTCCTCCGGCGGGATGGTGTCCCCCGCGTTCCGCACCGTCACCCGGGCCTTACCGTCCAGCACGGTGACGCCCAGATAGAGCGTGGAGCCGGCCAGAGCAAATTTCGCCGCGTTTTCCAGCAGGTTGTAGATCACCTGGGTGATCAGGTCGTTGTCTCCCACCACCAGGATCGGCTCTTCGGGAATGTCGGCCTCCACGTCCAGATCCCGGTCCGTGATCTTCTTTTCCATGGAGATCAGCACCCGGCGCATCGACTCGCAGATGTCGAACCGGCTGCCGGCCCGGATGGGGTCCATCACCTGGATCTGGCTGACATCCAGCATCCGCCGCACCAAGCGGCTGAGCCGGCGGCTCTCGTTGGCGATGATCTGGAGATACTGCCGCTCATTTTCCGGGGGGATGGTGCCGTCCAGAATGCCGTCTGTATACCCGGCGATGGTGGTCATAGGCGTTTTCAGCTCATGGGAGATGTTGGCGATGAACTCCCGGCGCTGCCGCTCCGTCTGCTGCAGGGAGTCGGCCATATTGTTGAAAGAGGCCGCCAGTTCCCCGATCTCGTCCTCCCGGCCGTATTCGTTCATGCGGACGTCAAACTCCCCCTCGGCATAGAGCCGGGTGGCCCGGGCCATTTCCCGGATGGGCTTGATCTGCCGCATAGTGGTGACAGAGGAGGCCGCAAAGGAGATCATCAGCACCACCAGGGCCGTCATCATCATCAATCCGGCAAAGGCGTGCCACAGATCGTCCACCGCCGCGGAGGTGGACACGGTGAACACCGCCCCCACGATCTCCCCCGTGGCGGGGCTCATCACCGACACGCCGCCGATCAAATGCTTGTTTTCATACAGGCCATCCATCCGGCTGCGGCCGGACCAGGTCCCATTTTCCATCACGCTGCCCATGATCTTCTGGGGGATGATGACAGTCTGGCCTGCTATGGCGGCATCCGTAGAGAGGAGGATATACCCCTCCTCGTCGCAGATCAGGATGTCCATGTCGGACACCATGGCCGCCGTGGCGGCAAGCTGCTGGAACATCTCGTTGGTCCGCAGCTCCTCCATGGAAAGGTAGCGGCCGCTTTCCAGATACCGCACGGAAAGGCGGCTGACCACCTGGGCCCGCTCCAGCAGCTCGTCCGCCTTTTCCTCCCGGGCGTAGGAGTAGCTCAGGGTGAAAAAGAGGCTGCCCATCAGCATCAGCGTCAAAAACACCATGCCCACGGTGACGGCCATCTGCCGCCAGTAAAGGCCGCGAAAATGCTTACGAAGCCACTTCATCTCAGTTCGCCTTGTCTCCGCTCTGGCCGGCCATGGTCTCAAACTTATAGCCCACGCCCCAGACAGTCTTCAGCGCCCACTGTTCGCTGACGCCCTCCACCTTCTCTCGCAGACGCTTGATGTGCACGTCCACAGTGCGGCTGTCGCCGAAATAGTCAAAGCCCCATACCTCGTCCAAAAGCTGGTTGCGGGTGTAGACCCGGTTGGGGGTGGACGCCAGATGATACAGCAGCTCCAGCTCCTTGGGGGGCGTGTCGATCTTTTTGCCGTCCACGATCAGCTCATAGGAGTCCAGATCGATGGTCAGCCTGTCAAAATGCAGCTTTTTGCTGGTGTCGTTGGGGATCTCCGTCCGCCGCAGAACAGCGTTGATCCGGGCAATGAGTTCCTTCATCTCAAAGGGCTTGACGATGTAGTCGTCCGCCCCCATCTCCAGGCCCTGGATACGGTCAAAGACCTCGCTCTTGGCCGTCAGCATGATGATGGGCACCTTGCTGGTCTCCCGGATGCGGGCGCAGACGGCCCAGCCGTCCAGCACGGGCAGCATGATATCCAGCAGGATCAGGTCCGGCTCCTTCCGCTGAAATTCCTCCAGTGCCTTGCCGCCGTCCCCGGCGATGCGGACATCAAAGCCCTCCTTCACCAGATACATATGGATGAGGTCGGAGATATTTCTGTCGTCTTCCACTACCAGAATGTTGCGTCCCATTCAGGTTCCTCCTGTTTTCCCGGGTCGTGGCCCGTTTTTCTTTCGTGTTACTTATATATTACCCCAAACTGCGGCGGGGTGTTGAACGAACTGTAAAGAATTGCGGAAAATCAGCCGGTTTCTGTCAGAGCGCGGCAATAATGGCCCGCCCGTTGGGCGGAGGCCACAAATTCCCGAAGGCCCGCTCCGGCGGCGGTGGTCCCCAGCCAGACGGACACGTCTCCCCGCAGAGCCGTCACCCGCCGCAGAAAGGCGGAGGCGTTAGAGCTGCTCTCCAGCTTGTAGGCCGTGCGGTCCAGCGTCGGCTCCAGACAGCGCCAGCCAGCCTCGTTCAGGGCTTGACGGGCATCCTCATTGCCGTTTTGCAGGCAGACCAGCCGGGTCCGACTCAGCGTGGCCCGGTACAGGGCATCGCTGCCCTGCCGGAGCAGGGACTCCTGTTCCTCAGCGGGCAGAGCACCGTCCAGCAGGATGCCCACCGTGTGACCGGACCCGATCATCCGCCGCAGCAGACTGCCGTTTTTCTCCAGAAACTCCGGAGTGCAGTAGAAGGTGGCCCAGCCGCCGGCCCGGTCCAGCGCGTCCAGCAGACTGCCGGTCTGCTGGTCCGCCTCCATGCACAGGTGGATGCGGGCACCCTCCACAGACGCGGCGGGGGTGGAGGGGGCGGAGGGCGCGGTATCCGACTGCGTCTCCCTGCTGTAGGTGCTGTAGCGTTCCTCCATATTGTAGGTGGCGGCGTTGGCGAAATCCCGAATGTTCATGCCGAAATCCGGAGAACGAAGCCACACCAGATGGCCGTTGGGCACATCTGTGACGGAGTAGAGCAGCCCGAAAAAGGAGGACACCGTGGAGGCGGGCACAAAGACCCGACCGCCGGACTGGATGGCCCCGGGCGTCAGCGGAGCGCCGCTGCTGTCCTGCGCGGTGCCCTTGTCCCAGTCGAACAGGATGGCCCGCCGGTCCTTTTCCAGCACGGTCATCCGCTTGGCGGTGTTATTGATGACGGAGATGCCGAGGCTGGTGAACACGGAGGTGGGAACGTACAGAAATCTGTTGGCCCAGAAGGGCATCGTGTCATCCGAAAGGGGAAGGACGCTTTCCTCCGCCGCCACAAAGTAAACGGGCCCCGCCGCTCTGGCCGGAGCCACGGCCGAAACCAGCAGCAGACAGCACAGGATCCCTGCGGCCCATCGCTTTTTCAAACCTGCCACCTCCCTGCAAAAGTCCTTTGAATACTATATTTTAACACATGCAGGCCGCCGTTGACAAGGAAAACCTGTTCTCATACGGCGGGGCGGCGGGCTATCCGCCATAGGGCGCTACCGTGACACCGGTATAGTAGTGGGTGAGGATGCTCCGGTAGTCCGCGCCGGACTCCGCCATGGCGTTGGCCCCGTACTGGCTCAGGCCCACGCCGTGGCCGTGGCCGGTGACATAGAAAACGAAGGAGCCGTCCTGCAGTTCCCATTCAAAGCAGGCGGACCGCAGACCCAGCGCGGCACGGACCGTGCTGCCCTTCACCGTCACGCCGCCAACATCTACCGTCTCCACACTGCCGGCGCTGTCCCGGACGGCATTTTTCAGCCAGCCGCTCTTTCCGCCGGAGAAGTCTGCCGCCGGAACGGCGGCGCGCAGCAGCGCGGTCAGCTCCGCCGGGGTGAAGTCGGCGCGGCTATAGTAGTTGGGGATGCTCTCCGTGTCCTCCGGAGACTC
>CAZFJB010000037.1:0-9117 GCA_964519775.1 uncultured Oscillibacter sp. | reverse complement strand
CCGCCCCGGGCCATTGGCCCGGGGCGGATTTTTGCGTTTTCGGGGAGAGCGCAAATAGTTTATAGGCTGAAAGCCGTTTTTGAAGGGAAAGCGGCGGGGGAGGGCCAGTCGACCTATCCTCCAAAGGCCTCGGCTTTTTTCACGAACTTTCAGACTTTAATGCGTAAAAAAATCGTTTCCTCCGCCAAAAGTGAAACAGGGGCCTGGATGAGGGCTTGACAAACCAAAGGTAAACGATTATTCTACAAACCATCCAAACGGTCAAATGCAATGAACAGGACATGACTTTCCGAACACCGCTTTCAGAGAACCGCCGGTGGTGTAAGACGGCAGCAAGGCTCGGCAAAGCCCTCCCCTGCGAGCAGCTCCGGTGAACTGTGGGCATCCACGCAGTAGCCGCAGCCGGTCCCCGCCGTTATCGGGCACCGCTCCCCGGCGTGTTTGCGTCAGGCGGCGGACTGAGTGGTCGGCAGACCTGCCGACAAGCAAAGTGGTATCGCGGAAGCCATGTCACGGTGTTTGCACGCCGGAAACAGCCTTCGTCTTTGCGCAGCGGCTCTTATGAGTCGCTGGGGAAAGACGAGGGCTTTTTTGTATATTCATTTGACTGTTTGGAAGAGAAAACCTGTTTTAGGATAGAGAAAGGAACACGCGCATGAATACTTTAGTGATCGTATTGCTGGCGGCCGTCGTATTGATTGCGGCCTACACCCTGTATGGCCGCTGGCTGGCCAACAAGTGGGGCATCGATCCCACCGCCAAGACCCCTGCCGTGAAGTATAACGACGGCAAGGACTTCGTCCCCACCAGCGGCTGGACCGTTTTCAGCCACCAGTTCTCCTCCATCGCCGGTGCCGGCCCTGTGACCGGCGCGATCCAGGCTGCCGCTTTCGGCTGGCTGCCGGTACTGCTGTGGGTGCTGATCGGCGGCGTGTTCTTCGGCGCTGTCACCGACTTCGGCGCGCTATATGCCTCCGTGAAGAACGAGGGCCGGTCCATGGGCATGCTGATCGAAAAGTACATCGGCAAGCTGGGCCGCAAGCTGTTCCTGCTGTTTTGCTGGCTGTTCTGCCTGATCGTCATTGCCGCCTTTGCCGACATGGTGGCGGGCACCTTCAACGCCTACGCGGTGGTGGACGGTGTGAACCAGCTCTCTGACGCCGCCCAGACCAACGGCGCCGCCGGCATGGTCTCCATCATGTTCATGGTTTTCGCCGTGGTCTTCGGCCTGATCCAGAAGAAGTGGAACCTCACCGGCTGGAAGGAAGGCGTGGTGGCCATCGTGTGCATCCTGGCCTCCTTCGCTGTGGGTATGTACTGCCCCCTGATCTTCGGCAAGGCCACCTGGAGCTATATCACCTTCGTTTATATCTTCTTTGCCGCGGTGCTGCCCATGTGGCTTTTGAAGCAGCCCCGTGACTACATGACCACCTTCATGTTCATCTGCATGATCGCCGGCGCGGTCATCGGCCTGGTGGTGGCGCACCCCACCATGAATCTGCCGGTGTTCACCGGGTTCAATAACCCCTCTTTGGGTTCTCTGTTCCCCATCCTGTTCGTCACCGTGGCCTGCGGCGCTGTTTCCGGCTTCCACAGCCTGGTGTCCTCCGGCACTTCCTCCAAGACTGTGGAAAATGAGAAGGATATGCTGAAAGTTGGCTACGGCGCCATGGTGCTGGAGAGCCTGCTGGCCGTGCTGGCCCTGTGCGTGGCTGGCGCCGCTGCCGCCGCGGACGGCACCCCCGCTGCCGGAACGCCCTTCCAGATCTTTAGCCGCGGCGTTGCCGGTTTCTTTGAGATGTTCGGCGTGCCCACCTATGCCGCCACCGTGTTTATGACCATGTGCGTCTCCGCCCTGGCCCTCACCAGTCTGGACGCTGTAGCCCGTATCGCCCGCATGAGCTTCCAGGAGCTCTTCAGCGTGGATGACATGGCCCATGCCGCCTCCTGGCGCAAGCTGCTGTGCAATACCTATTTCTCCACTGTTCTGACGCTGGTGCTGGGCTATGTGCTGACCAAGATCGGCTATTCCAACATCTGGCCCCTGTTCGGCTCTGCCAACCAGCTCCTCAGCGCGCTGGTCCTCATCACCCTGTGCGTCTTCCTGAAGGTCACAGGCCGCAGCAACAAGATGCTCTTCCCGCCCCTGATCATCATGCTGTGCGTCACCTTCTCCGCTCTGGTCCAGCGCCTGATGGCTATGGTGAAGGCCATCAGCACCGCCGCTTCTGTCACGATCCCCGCCGGTGAGACCACCTGGGGCGCTGTGTTCGTGGCCAACGGCCTGCAACTCATCATCGCCGCGCTGCTGATCGTCCTGGGCCTGACTATCGTGATCAACTCCCTGAAGAGCTACGCCAAGAGCGAGAAGAACAGCGAGACCGCCTCTGTTTGATCCACTGAAAAGCGACAGAAAAAGCCACCCTTGTGAAAACAAGGGTGGCTTTTTTGATGGAACTCATTCCGCTTTGGTGGACAAGGTAGCGTAGGCGCTTTTGAAGGTGCGGCGCAGGAAGATGGAGCTGAGGACCAGGCAGAAGCATTCCGCAATGCCAAAGGAGAGCCAGACCAGATCCAGCTTTCCCGTCTGGGCCAGCAGCCAGGCGGAGGGCAGCAGCACCACCAACTGGCGGCACACAGAGCAGATCAGGCTGTAGAAAGGATTGCCAATGGCCTGACACACGGAACTGGTGATGATGCAAAAGCCAGCCAGAGGGAAGGAAAGGGAGATGAGCCGCAGCGCGGTCTTGCCGATGGCAAGCATATCGGGGGAGGCGTCAAAGAGCATCAGCAGCGTGCCCGGGAAGAGCTGGAAGGCGGCAAAACCGCAGAGCATAATGGTAACGGCGGTAAAAATGGAGAGCTTGACGGTTTTTTTCACCCGGTCCATCCGGGCGGCGCCGTAATTATAGGAGATAATGGGGATCATGCCGTTGTTCAGGCCGAAGACCGGCATGAAGATGAAGCTCTGGAGCTTGAAGTAAGCGCCGAAGACGGCGGTGGCAGTCTTGGTGAAGGAGAAGAGGATCTTGTTCATGCCAAAGGTCATTACAGAGCCGATGGACTGCATGACGATGGAGGGGAAGCCCACCCGGTAGATCTCCTTGGCCACGATGGGATCAAAGCGGATCTGCTTGAACCGGATGTGGACATCCGGATTGCGCTTCAGATTGATGACAAGGCCCACAATGGCGGCCACGATCTGGCCCAGGACCGTTGCCAGGGCGGCGCCGGCCACCTCCATCCGAGGGAAGCCGAAAAGGCCGAAGATCAGAATGGGGTCCATGATGATGTTGATGACCGCGCCCAGAAGCTGGGTGATCATGGAGAGGGTGGTGCGGCCGGTGGCCTGCAGCAGCCGTTCAAAGCAGAACTGGCAGAAAATGCCCACGGAGGCCCCCAGGCAGATGGAGGCATATTCCACGCCGTATTCCACGATCACCGGCTCGCCGGCAGCCTGCATCTGGAAGAAGGGGCGGGAGAAGAAAATACCCACAAGGGCGAAGAGAAGGGCGCTGCAGAGGCTCAGAAAAATGCCGGTGTTGGCGGCCCGGTCCGCCATATCCTGGCGCTTCTCGCCCAGAGAGCGGGCCAGCAGGGTGTTGATGCCCATGGCGGTGCCGCCGCCGAAGGCGATCATCAGGTTTTGCAGCGGGAAGGCAAGGGAGACGGCGTTGAGCGCGTCCTCACTGATGCGGGCGACGAAAACACTGTCCACCACGTTGTAGAGGGCCTGCACCAGCATGGAGATCATCATGGGGATGGCCATGCCGGCCAGGAGACGGCCGATAGGCTGAACGCCCATTTTGTTTTCTTGGGGCGCGGCGGCTCCGGAAGAGCGGTTTGTAGGCATAGGTCGTATAGGTTCCTTTCTTGTCATTTTTTTCACACAATGAAAGACGCGGCTTCACAGCCGCGCCCTTTACGCATGTAAGAGGGTCAGGCCTCCGGCCTGACGGGGATCGGAAAAAGCGCGATAACGTGCGGGAAAAAGGGGGAGATCACTTCTTCAGCTCGCCGGTGGCCAACTGAGTGAGATAAGCGTTGAGGAAACCGTCCAGATCGCCGTCCATCACGTTGTCGATCTGGCTGGTCTCATAGGCGGTGCGGGTGTCCTTCACCAACTGATAGGGCATGAACACATAGGAGCGGATCTGGCTGCCCCACTCGATCTTCATCTGCACGCCCTTGATGTCGGAGATCTTTTCGGCGTGCTGCTGGATCTTCAGCTCCACCAGCTTGGCCCGGAGCTGCTTCATGCAGTATTCCCGGTTCTGGAACTGGGAGCGCTCCTGCTGAGAGGCCACCACGATACCGGTGGGCTTGTGGATCAGACGAACGGCGGAGGAGGTCTTGTTGATGTGCTGGCCGCCGGCACCGCTGGAGCGGAAGACCTGCATTTCGATATCCTCCGGCCGGATCTCCACCTCCTGGTCATCCGGCAGCTCCGGCATGACCTCCACCGCGGAGAAAGAGGTCTGGCGGCGGGCGTTGGCGTCAAAGGGGGAGACACGGACCAGGCGGTGAACGCCGTGTTCGCTCTTTAAAAGACCGTAGGCATTTTCGCCCTCGATGGAAACGACGGCGGATTTGATGCCGCCCTCCTCGCAGTTTTCATAGTCCAGGGTCTTCCAGGCAAAGCCGTGGCGCTCGGCCCAGCGGGTATACATCCGGTAGAGCATCTGGCACCAGTCCTGCGCCTCGGTGCCGCCGGCACCGGCGTGGAGCTGCAGGATCACGTTGCAGCCATCGTACTCGCCGGAGAGGAGGGTGGTCATCCGCACTTCCTCTACTTGGGTCTCCAGCTTGGCGAAATCGGTCTTGATCTCATCCAGGATCTCGGCGTCCTCCGCCTCCTGGCCCATTTCGCACAACGTGGTCAGATCCTCCCAGGAGCCCATGAGCTTCTGGAAGTGACCCAGCTTGTTCTGGAGCTGCTTGAGGCGGGTCTGAACCTTCTGAGAGCGCTCCAGATCGTTCCAGAAGCCGTCCTGGGCGGTCTCATCCTCCAGGCGGGCGGCCTCCTGACGTACACTGTCAATGTCCAGGGCTTGGCCCAGCTTCTGCAGCTCCGGCTCCAGATCCCGGAGCTTTTGCTTATAAACATCGTATTCGATCAATGCCATGTCGTTTTCTCCATTTTTCAGATTCCTTTAGCCATGATATTATATAGGAGTTCACGACATTTGTAAAGAGAAATATGCCGGGAACCCGGAAAAAGCCGGGAAATATCCGACATAAATTCCGGCGGGGTCACAGGACCATCAGCAATGTACCGGCGGCGATGAGGGCACAGCCGAAAATGGACTTGGGGGTGAACTGCTCCTTGAGGATCAGGGCGGCCAGGATCATGGTGATGACCACGCTGAGCTTGTCGATGGGCACCACCTTGGAGACTTCGCCCAACTGCAGCGCCTTATAGTAGCACAGCCAGGAGCCGCCGGTGGCCAGACCCGAGAGGATCAGGAACAGCCAGCTTTTCCGGCTGATCTCGCCGATGCCGCTTTGGGCTCCAGTGAGGAACACCATGACCCAGGCCATCACCAGCACCACGGCGGTGCGCAGGGCGGTGGCCAGGTTGGAATTGACCCCGTCGATGCCGATCTTGGCCAGGATGGAGGTCGCCGCCGCGAACAGGGAGGAGAGCAATGCCAGAAGGAACCACATACCGATCACCTTTCTTTTGATCCGCCCGCTGAGGAGTGGACTTTACAGATCCGTGGAGCGGCCCCGCCATTTCCCGGCCCGGTAATACCAGACCGCGATGGCGCAGGAGACGAACCAACCGGCGCCATAGCTGAGGTACATATAGTCAGGGCCGCGGAAATGAGCCAGCAGATAGAGGACCGGCACCCGGATCAAAATAACGGAGACCACCACGTTCACCATGGGGAATACACTGTCACCGGCGCCCCGCATAGCGGAGTTGAGAGTGAAGAGGATGGAGAAGAACACATAGGGCGGCATCACACAACGGAGATACTGGGTGCTGGCGGCGATGACCGCCGGCTCCGGGGAGAAGATCCGGGAGAGGGGAGCGCTGAGGGCTACCACCACGGCGGAGCAGCCCACCGTCCAGACGATGGCGAGGCGCAGCGAGGCCCGGGTGCCCTCTCTGGCCCGCTCCTCCTGTCCGCAGCCCAGATTCTGCCCCACGAAGGACACCACGGCGGAGCAGAGGCTCTGGACCGGCAGGAAGGCCAGCGTGTCCAGCTTGTTGCCCACGTTGAACCCGGCGGTGAAGGACTTGCCGTAGCTGTTGATCTTGGAGAGGACGCACATGGACCCAAGGGACATCAGAGACATCTGGATGCCGTTAGGCAGGCCGATGCGGATGATCTCTCGGAACAAAGCACGGTCAAAGCGCCCGCTGAAGGGGTGGATGGCCAGAGCCGGATAGTGGCGGTTGATGTAGAAAATGCCAAAGAGCCAGCTTACTGCCTGGGCAATAACGGTGCCCAAGGCCACGCCCAGCACCCCCAGGGGGATCACCAGCACCAGCGTCAGGTCCAGGATGATGTTGGTGATGGTGGAGATCGCCAGAAACAGCAGCGTGGTGGAGCTGTTGCCCACGCCGTTTAGAATACCGGCGTTGAGATTGTAGCCGATGTTGCCGATCAGACCGGCGCAGACCACCAGGAGATAGGTCCGTGTCTCATTCCAGGCGGCCTGGTCCACCCGCAGGGCCGCCATCAGCGGGGAGACCAGCACCAGGGCCAGAGCCGTGATGGGCAGGATGCCCCGGATGAAGGCGGTATACAGTGTGTCGATGGCAGAGCGGACCCGCTCCGGCTTTTGGGCGCCGAAGGACTGGGCGATGACCACCGTGCCGCCGACGGAGATACCGGAGAAAAGGGAGGTGAACAGGAACAGCACCGGAAAGCCCACGCCCACGGCGGCCAGAGCGGCATCGCTGACGTAGTTGCCCACCACCCAGCTGTCCACCATGTTGTAAAACTGCTGCAAAAAGTTCCCTGCCAGCAGCGGCAGGGTGAAGGAAATAATATGCCGGAGGGGCTTGCCCTCCGTCATGCTGTGACCGCCGGAGCTCTGACTCATGTTCCACCTCAGTTAAGTAAATGATAACACCCTTACTGTACTCCATTCTCAGGCAAAGGGCAAGAGGGGGCGGCGTTGTTTTTCATCTTTCACGGGAAAGATTGCTTTTTTTCAGAGAACCGGGTACAATGAGAGCAAATTTGACGACAGGCCTTGAGTTGGGCCGGGGAGGACCTATGAAACTGGTATCGTGGAACGTCAACGGCCTGCGGGCGTGTCTGGGCAAGGGCTTTCTGGATCTCTGCGCGATTGCCGATGCCGACGTGATCTGCCTGCAGGAGACAAAAATGCGCCCGGAACAGGCGGAATTCGACCTGCCGGGCTATGAGCGCTTCTGGAACAGCGCCGACAAGGCGGGCTATTCCGGTACCGCTGTGTTCACACGGCAGATGCCGCTGAACGTCACCTATGATTTTGGCAAAGAGATCCACCGCCATGAGGGCCGGGTCATCACCGCCGAATATGAGGACTTCTATCTGGTGTGCTGTTACACCCCCAACTCCAAGGATCAACTGGCCCGGCTGGACTACCGCATGGAGTGGGAGGATGACATCCGGGAATACCTGATGGAGCTGGACGCGAAAAAGCCGGTGGTCTACTGCGGCGATCTCAACGTGGCCCATGAGGAGATCGACATCAAAAACCCCAAGAGCAACCGCCGCAATCCCGGCTTTTCCGATGAGGAACGGGAGAAGATGACCCAACTTCTCTCCAGTGGCTTTACCGATACCTTCCGCTATCTCTATCCCGACAAGACCGGGGCCTATTCCTGGTGGAGCTATCGCTTCAACGCCCGGAAGAACAACGCGGGCTGGCGCATCGACTACTTTATCGTCTCTGACCGGCTGCGGGAGAAGATCAAAAATGCCGACATCTGGAGCGAGGTGCCGGGCAGCGACCACTGCCCGGTGGTGCTGGAGCTGGAGGTATAATTAAGAGAGCAGTGCGTTGATCTCATCGATCTCCAGATCCTGCAGGGCATAGTTGATGCCGTAAGCGATGACCTTGGAGAGATCCCGGACCCGGGCATCGATGTCCCGGGGGGTGACCATCAGGTCCTGGGGGCCGCGGCGCAGCTTTTCCGGGTCAAAGCGGCACAGCCCTGCCTCTTCGGCCAGGTCTGCGGCCAGGGTGGCGGCGTCCACCACCGTGGGGACCCCCACGGCGATCACCGGCACCCCCAGGGTCTTCCGGTCCAGAGCTGCCCGGTGATTGCCCACACCGCTGCCGGGGACGATGCCGCTGTCACTGAACTGAACGGCGCGGCAGACCCGCTCCGCCCGGCGGGCGGCCAGGGCGTCCACCGCAATGACAAAGGCGGGCCGCACCTGAGATACAAGGCCAGCCACTGCCTCTGCCGATTCCACGCCGGTGGTGCCCAGCACCCCGGTCCGCAGGGCCGCCACGGAGCGAAAGGCGGAAAACTGCCGGGGCATGGCATCGATGAGGTGCCGGGTGATGAGCACGCTGTCCACCGTCAGGGGGCCGACGGCATCCGGCGTCATGGCCCGGTTGCCAAGCCCCACCACCAGAGCGGTGCCCTCGCCAGGGAGCAGGGCTTTGAGCTGCTGGCCCACCGCCAGAACGGCCCGGTCGAAAAAGCCCTCCCGCCGCTGCCAGAAAGTGGTCAGATCCAGCGTGCGGTAGCTGCCCACCGGTTTGCCCAGCGCCTGGGCCCCCTGGTCGTCCAGAATATCTGTCCGGGTGGCGGGGTAGCCCTGAATCTGCCGGACGCCGGTTTTGACACCGGGGAGACGGGCGGCCGCCCCGGCGGATTCCCGCCAGAGCTCGTGGGCTTCCATGGCCAGATCGGTGCGTTTTGTGAACGTCATGCGGCTTCCTCCCACTAAATCTTGTGGTTTTTCGTCTATCTTGTGCGAAGATATCTGCAATATGCAAGAAAATCAAGAAATCTTAAAAAAAGGCTTGCTTTTTTGAAACTTCTCTGCTAAAATATCATTCTGCACGGTGGAAAATATGAAACCGCGTCAAGAAATGCCAGGAGGAGGTGTTTGGTTTGCCGAATATTAAGTCTGCCAAGAAGCGCGTTCTGATCGG
>CAZFJB010000036.1:0-9201 GCA_964519775.1 uncultured Oscillibacter sp. | reverse complement strand
GACCGGGCTTGTCCACATACTCCACCTCGGCATCGGACAGGGCGGTGACGCAGTGAGGGCACCAGTTGATGATGCGGCTGCCCTTGTAGATGAGACCCTTGTCGTAGAGCTCGCAGAAGGTCTCACGGACGGCCTTGGAGCAGCCCTCGTCCATGGTGAAACGGGCACGGCTCCAGTCACAGGAGACGCCCATTTTCTTCTGCTGCTGCACGATGCGGTTGCCGTATTCTTCCTTCCACTTCCACACCCGCTCCAGGAATTTCTCCCGGCCCAGGTCGTAGCGGGTCTTGCCCTCTTTGACACGCAGCTCCTCTTCCACCTTGATCTGGGTGGCGATGCCGGCGTGGTCCGTGCCGGGGACCCAGAGGGCGGCGTAGCCCTGCATCCGCTTGAAGCGGGTCAGGATGTCCTGCAGGGTGCAGTCCAGGGCGTGGCCCATGTGGAGCTGACCGGTGACGTTGGGAGGCGGCATGACGATGGAGAAGGGCTTCTTCTCCGGATCCTCCACGCCCTTGAAGCAGTCGTTTTGCTCCCACATCTCGTAGATGCGGGACTCCACCTGCTGGGGCTCATACACCTTCGGCAGTTCTTTGTTCATTGGTTTCTCTCCTATCTGAAAAATGTTTATCTGTTCTCCTGGCAAAAAAACGCCCCGAGCCTTTCGGCTCAGGGCGAACAGCAGTCCGTGGTACCACCTGGATTCCCGCGGCGTGCGGGCACTCATGGCTCTGTAACGGGAGTTCCCGTCCGGCTTAGGGGGTCTCCCCCCTTCGGTCCGGCCCCTCCGCGGCGACCTTCACTGTCTCTCGGCAAGGGCTTGCACCATCCGCCCTCTCTCTGTGCCGAACCGATCAGCTACTCCTCCGCTTCTCCGGGTTTGAACGGGAAATATTATACGATAGCTTTTGTGCTTTGTCAACCTAAGATAGCCGCAATATCTCCTTTTTCAGCCGCTGGATGATGCGCTTTTCCAGCCGGGAGATGTAGCTCTGGGAGATGCCCAGCCGGTCCGCCACCTCCTTCTGGGTCCGCTCCTCTCCTCCGCCCAGGCCGAAGCGGAGGGTGATGATCTCCCTTTCCCGGGGGGTGAGGGTCTCCAGCGCCGCCGCCAGCAGGCCGCGGTCCACATCCTCTTCAATGGGGCGCATGACGATGTCGGCATCGGTGCCCAGGATGTCGGAGAGCAGCAGCTCGTTGCCGTCGTGGTCGGTGTTCAGCGGCTCGTCAAAGGAGACCTCCGCCTTCCGGCCCGCGTTTTTCCGCAGATACATCAGGATCTCATTTTCAATGCAGCGGGAGGCGTAAGTCGCCAGCTTGATGTTCTTGTCCGCCCGGTAGGTGCCCACGGCTTTAATGAGGCCGATGGTGCCGATGGAGATGAGGTCCTCGATATTGATGCCGGTATTTTCAAACCGGCGGGCAATGTAGACCACCAGCCGGAGATTATGCTCAATGAGCTCCCGGCGAGCGTCCTCCTCCGTGGAGCGTGCCAGCAGCGCCGCCTCCCGCTCCCGATCCAGGGGCGGGGGCAGGGTGTCGCTGCCGCCGATGTAGTGGACCTCCGGCTCCCGGAGCACTCCCAGACGGCGCAGCAGCCCCGCCAGCCAAATTCTCAAGCCCATGTGTCCTCCCTTCTCCGCCCCACAGGGCGGTATAGCCGCTGCCCAGTTCCGTTTCCGTCAAGGCCAGGCGCAGATCTGGATACCGCCGCCCGCCGATCTCCGCCCAGTCGCCGCGCACGCTTAAAAGCAGCCCGCTTCCCGCCGCCGTACGGCAGGGCAGCAGCATGGGCCGCAGTTCCGGGACCCGCTGCCGCAAAAGGGGCAGCGCCTCCGTGGGCGGGCGGCCCCTAATCTCCGGTGGCAGCATGGGGAGACAGCGGCGCTCCACCGTCAGCACCGGGTCGCCGGCGGGGTCCCGGAGGCTGTGGCCCGTGTCCCGCAAGGCCGTCAGGCGGACGGTCTGGCCCAGGAGACAGACCGTCACCTCCAGCAGCTCGCCCCGAAGGCCGTGGCTGGCGGCGGCCCGGAACACCGCCGTCAGCAGGGCGTAGGCCCCCGCCGCCGTCAGCAGCAGCGTTTTCCCGTTGGCATTGGTGTAAAAAATGCCCCGGGCGTTGGGGATGACCTCCCCTGCCAGCAGTCCCAGGGCCAGCACGCCGCCCGCCAGGGCACAGGCCAGTAGGAAGGTCAACGCCGTCAGCCGGAGGAAGCGCTTCTCGCCGCCAAAGGCCGCCAGCGCCAGGAGGAGGCCCACCGCCGCGCGGCACAGCGGATGAGCCAGAAAGCCGCCCGCCGGCAAAAACACCGCCACGGCATACACACCGCCCAAAAGGCCGCAGAGGAGATACCGCCCCCGCCGCAGAGGGATGCCGGCAAGCCGGGCCGCCGCCAGCACCAGGAGGTAGTCCAGCAGGGCATTGAAGAAAAACACACTGTCCAGATACACCACCGTCATAGGCCGTCCCCCCTTTCAAGGGAGATTATAGACGGGCCGGGGCGGAAAATCCGTCGCAAACGGCGGCGGCGTGAAAATACCCCCGGCGGACAGGCGCAGTCCGCCGGGGGCATCCGGGTATTTGTCAGCGTAAACCGCCGTTACAGCATCAGCGCGCTCAATCCGGTGGCGGCCAGGCCCAAAAGCAGCACGGCCACCAGGATCAACGCCATGATCCGGGTCCCTTTCGGTGTCATTTCGCGGTTCCTCCTTCATTTCCCTCATGGGGGACGATTTTTTTGATGCTCTTTTCCACCTTGGACCGGGGCAGCATCAGTTCATGGCCGCAGCCAAGGCATTTGAGTTTGATATCCATACCCACCCGGGTGATCTCCCACTGTCTGGAGCCGCAGGGGTGGAGTTTTTTCAATTCCACGATGTCTTTTAAATGAAGTTCCATAGTTCCTCCTGTCACTCTCGCCGCTTCGGCGCATAGGCTGAATCATCAAAGGAAAGGATGTGATCCGATCATGCCGGAAAACCGATACGCCCCGCCGGAAGGGCTGACACCGCCCCTGTCTTTTACGCCGGAGCTTCTGCAGACCGCCCTGGCCGCCGGCACCATTCTGGAAGCGGTGGCCCAGCGGTGCGACACGGAGGGCACCCTCCACTTCCAGTTGGGCGGTGTGGCCGCCCGGATGCCCCGGGAGGAGGTCACCGCCCCCTGGATCAGCGGTGCTGAGCGGGAGATCGCCGTATTGTCAAGGGTAGGCAAGCCGGTCTGCTTTACCGTGGAAGCCCTGGGTGCGGACGCTAAGGGCGCGCCGGTGGCTCTGCTCTCCCGCCGAAAGGCCCAGGATGCCGCCATGGAGCGCTTTCTCCGGGAGCTGCGCCCCGGCACCGTGGTGACGGGGCGGGTGGTGGGCCTTGCCCCCTTCGGCGCCTTTGTGGACATTGGCCGGGGTATCGTGGCCCTGCTGCCGACAGAGTACATTTCCGCCGCTCATGTTCGCCATCCGGGGGTGCGGCTTCGGATCGGGCAGAAAATTCTGGCGGTGGTGCGGCATTTTGACAAGGAAAGCCGCCGGATCACCCTGAGCCACCGGGAATTGCTGGGCACCTGGCTGGAAAACGCCAGCCGGTTTTCCCCGGGGGAAACGGTGCGGGGCATCGTCCGGGGCGTGCGGGAGTACGGCTGCTTTATCGAGTTACTGCCCAACCTCTCCGGTCTGACGGACCCACGGGAGGATCTGGCGGAGGGCGACGCCGTTTCCGTGATGATCCGCTCCATCCGGCCGGAGAAAATGAAGATCAAGTTACAGGTCATCGAGCGCCTGCCGGGGTCTGCGGAGCCGGTGCCCCTGCTCTATCAGATCACAGACGGTGTGCTGGACCGCTGGGTCTACTCCCCCGCCAATTATGAGGGGACGCCGGTGGTCACTGACTTTACGGCTCCTTGATCTTCTCCCAATAGGCCTTGGCGGTCTGTTCGGTCTTATTGTCGCCGTATTCGTAATAATGGGCGTTTTTGATGGCGTCCGGCAGGTACTGCTGTCTGACCCAGTGGTGCTCGTAATTGTGGGGGTATTTGTAACCCTGTTCCCGCTCCTGTCCGGCGGAATCGGCGTGGACATTCTGCAATTCTCTCGGCACATCCCCGGTGCGGCCCGCCTTCACATCCGCCCAGGCGGCGGCGATGCCGCCATAGACACTGTTGGACTTCGGAGCCGTGGCGATGAGGATGGCCGCCTGGGCCAGGGGTAGCTGGGCCTCCGGCAGCCCCAACTGCATGGCGGAATCCACACAGGCTTTCACGATGGAGATGGCCTGGGGATAGGCCATGCCCACATCCTCGCTGGCGGCGCACAGCAGCCGCCGACAGGGGGTGATGAGATCCCCCGCTTCTAAAAATCTCGCCAGATAATGAAGGGCCGCGTCCGGGTCACTGCCCCGGAGGGATTTGTGCAGGGCGGAAGCTGCATCATACATGGCGTCGCCCCCCCGGTCGTAGCGCATGGCGCTGCGCTGGGAGAGGGCCTTGGCATCCGCCGCCGTCAGGCACAGGGCGCCGTCTTTGGGAACTGCCGCTTCGCAGAGAAGCTCCACGGCGTTGATGGATTTCCGCACATCACCGCCGCAGCCCTGGGCCACCAGGTCCGGGACAGTCTCCTCCCACGATAGAGGCAGGGGCGTCCGCCCTTTCATGATCTCCAGCGCCCGGAGGACCGCCGGCCGGATCTCCGCCGCCGGAACGGCTTTGAATTCAAAGACGCTGCTGCGGGAGAGCAGCGCGTTATAAACGTAGAAAAAGGGGTTTTCCGTGGTGGAGGCGATGAGAGTCAGGGACCCATTCTCCATAAATTCCAACAGGCTCTGCTGCTGCTTTTTGTTGAAATACTGGATCTCATCCAGATACAGCAAAATGCCGCCGGGGGCCAGCAGGGTCCCCACGTCTCCGATGATGTCCTTTACATCCTGCAAAGAGGCAGTGGTGGCATTGAGCCGGTAGAGGGTCTTGTTGGTCTTTTCCGCGATGATGTTGGCCACGGTGGTCTTGCCGGTGCCGGAAGGGCCGTAGAACACCATGTTGGCGTCAGTCCCGGCGTCGATCAGCCGGCGCAGCACAGAGCCGGGGGCTAAAATATGCCGCTGGCCCACCACTTCATCCAAAGTTTTCGGGCGGATCTCATCCGCCAGGGGGCGGTGCATAGGCTCCCTCCTTCCAGATCGATACTGAATCAGCGTGTCGAAAAAGTTTTTTCGCCCCGCTGATTCAATTTTCAGAACTTTGAAAAAGCTCTGAAAACTTGATTTAAATGGCGCAGGACACTCCTCCTGGGTTTCCCGCGCACACCCTTCCTTCCCGTTGCGGGCATCTTTCCGCTTTATCGACAGTCTTTAAATATTGAGTATAGCACACAAGGGATGAAATTTCTATAGCTTTTTCTCTGGCCCTGGGGCAAATTTTGTGGTAAACTGTCGGTATCCCACAAAGGAGGTGCCGCCATGCGCCGCAAAGCGTCCACCCTGCGGATCATCGAGAAGTTAAAGGAGCTCTACCCTGAGGGGCTTTGCTCCCTGCAATATGAAAAGGATTACGAGCTGCTGTTTGCCGTGCGTCTTTCCGCCCAATGCACCGACGCCCGGGTGAACATGGTGTCCCCTGCCCTGTTTGCCCGCTTCCCCACCCTGGAGAGCTTTGCGGAGGCGGACCCGAAGGAAGTGGGGGAATATATCCACTCCTGCGGCTTTTATAATGGCAAGGCCCGGGATCTGGTGGCCTGCGCCCAGCAGCTTCTGGAAAAATACGGCGGGAAGGTGCCGGACACCATGGAGGCTCTGACGGCGCTCCCCGGCGTGGGCCGCAAGACCGCCAATCTGATCTTAGGGGATGTGTACGGCCAGCCCTCCTACGTCTGCGACACCCACTGCATCCGCATCACCGGGCGGCTGGGCATCACCGATGGGTCCAAGGACCCGGTGAAGGTGGAGCAGCAGCTCCGAAAGGCCATCCCGGCGGCAGAGTCCGGGGCCTTCTGTCACCGGATGGTCCTCTTTGGCCGGGATGTTTGCACCGCTCGGTCTCCCAAATGCGGGGGCTGCCCTTTAAAGGCGGACTGCAAAGAGGGGAAAAAGCTGAAATAAGTTTACATAAAATGTGTCTGCCTCTGGGCAGACACATTTTTTATTTGCGCCTCATATACTGCCCTGAGACCGATTTTCAGGAGGGCACAGTCATGGACGAAAACAGCAAGCGGATGATGGAGCAGCTTCAGCGGGACCCAGCCGCCCTGCGGCGGCTGATGCAGTCCCGGGACGGGCAGACGCTGATGATGGCCCTGACCCGGCCGGACAACGGCGCGGGGCTGCAGCAGGCCATGCAGGCGGCTATGAAGGGCAACACCGCCCCCATGGCGGAGCTGGTGAATCGGATCGCCCAAAGCCCGGAGGGGGCCGCGCTGATGGAGCGGGTCAGCGCCGCGCTGCAAAAGTAAGCACAGCGGGTCCATTGTGAGAGGAGGTGCTGCCCTGTGGCGGAATTTGACGAAAAATTAAACAGCCTCCTCTCAGACCCGGAGGCCATGGGGAAGATCATGAGCATGGCCCAGTCCCTGATGGGGGGACAGAGCGCCGGAGCAGAGTCCCCGCCGTCAGGTCAGGGGGGCTTCGCGCCCCCGTCTCCCCCGCCGCCGGGAATGAACATGGGCAGCGCTCCGCCGCCGGGGACAGGCGGGAACGGCGGCGCGTCCCCCTTTGGGAGCGGCGCCCCGATGGGTGGGCAGACGCCCTGGGGCGGAAACGGGCCGCCCTACGGGCAGGGCGCCTTTGGCGGCACGCCGGCGGGAAACGGTCCTTCAAGCGGGCCGGACCTGAGTTTTCTCTCCGGTCTGGGAAGCATCGACCCCAAGACCCTCTCCACCCTTCTGCCGCTGCTGCGGGAGCTGGGCAGCGGTCAGAACAGCAACGCCCGGCAGCTTCTCTTCGCCCTGCGGCCCTATCTCAAGCCGGAGCGGCAGGAGAAGGTGGAGCGGGCCTTGCAGTTGGCCCGGCTGTTCCATGTGGGAAAACGGTTCCTTTTAAAGGGGGAACGCTATGTATAACCGCTATATCCGCCAGGATGACGGCAGATATGTCAAAGTGACGGAAGAGGATCCCGGACGTGGGAACGTGCCGCCGGAGCGGCCCGCCCCGGCGGCGGGCCGTCAGCCGTCCCCCGGCCCGGAGGGTCCGCCGGAGTGGGAGGAGCACCCTTCCTTCACCGATCCCCCGCCCCCTCCGGGGGGCGACGGCGCTGCCGCCTATCTGCGGCGGGTACTGGACCAGTTCCATCTGGACCGCATCGACACCGGGGATCTGCTGCTGTTGGGGCTTTTGTATTTCCTCTTCCGGGAAAAGGCGGATGAGGAGCTGCTGATCGCTTTGGGCCTGCTGCTGATCCTGTAGACGGAAAAAAGAGACAGATTTCTCCAAAATTCAAGCGCTTTCATTTGTTTTTTCAATCATAAATCGTTTAACAGTCAAACTATCTATTTGCTATTTTCGTGAATCAGACTATACTGGGTTTGTGGAATGTCCACAAATCCAATGTTTTTTGTGTAAACAAAGGAGGAGAAAAGTAACATGAAAAAAGAACATGGGATTGTATTGATCACCGGCGCGGCGGTGGGTCTGGCGGCAGTGGTGCTGACCCTGCTGGGCAACCCCGCCAACATGGGCTTCTGTATCGCCTGCTTCCTGCGGGATATCGCGGGTGCCTGCAGCCTGCACAGCGCAGCCAAGGTGCAGTATGTCCGACCTGAGATCATCGGCCTGGTGCTGGGTGCCTTCATCATGGCTGTCGGCACCAAGGAGTTCCGTGCCCGTGCCGGTTCCGCTCCCGCTGTGCGCTTCGTTCTGGGCGCCTTCGTGATGATCGGCGCGCTGGCCTTCCTGGGCTGCCCCCTGCGTATGGTCATCCGCCTGGGCGGCGGCGACCTCAACGCCCTGGTCGGCCTCATCGGCTTCACCATCGGCATCCTCATCGGCATCGTATTCCTGAAGAAGGGCTTCACCCTGGGCCGCTCCTATGAGGTCTCCCGCAGCGATGGCGGCGTGCTGCCCGCTGTGATGGCTGTCCTGCTGGTGCTGTTCCTGGCTGTGCCCACCCTGTTCAAGTTCTCTGAGGAAGGCCCCGGCTCCAAGCACGCTCCCTTCTTCGTGGCCCTGGTCATCGCCCTGGTGGTGGGCGCCCTGGCTCAAAAGTCCCGTATGTGCATGGTCGGCGGCATCCGTGACGCCGTGATGCTCAAGGACTTCCATCTGCTCATCGGCTTCATCGCCATCTTCGTGGTGGTCCTGGTCGGCAACCTCATCAACGGCAGCTTCAAGCTGGGCTTTGCCATGCAGCCCATCGCCCACAGCTCTCATCTCTGGAACCTGCTGGGCATGGTCCTGGTTGGCTGGGGCTCCGTGCTGCTGGGTGGCTGCCCCCTGCGTCAGCTCATTCTGGCCGGCAGCGGCAGCGGCGACTCCGCCGTCACCGTGTTCGGCATGATCGTGGGTGCTGCTTTTGCTCATAACTTCGGTCTGGCCGGCAACGCCGACTCCCTCAACGAGGCTAAGGAGCTGGTCGTCGGCGGCATCAGCGGCAAGGGCAAGGTCGCTGTGATCCTGGGCCTGGCAGTCATGCTGGTCGTGGCTGTGTCCAACCTGCCCAAGGAAGAGAAGGCTTAATTCCTCTGATCCCGTCCTGTCCGCCTGCCGCCGGCGCAGCGGGACCCCTTACATACATTGGGCGGCAGAATAGGGGATTTTTATGATCGATGCCCGCGGTTATTCCTGCCCCATGCCGGTAGTCATGGTGCAGAAGGAAGTCAAGAAGTCCGCTCCGGCGGAGCTGGATGTCATGGTAGACAACCAGTGCGCCGTGGAAAATGTGACCCGCTTCGCCAAAGGCCAGGGCTACACGGTCCAGGTCCAGGAAGAGGGCCCGGATTTCCGGCTGTCCCTGAAAAAGTAAACACAAGGCGTAAAAGAGCGCCCGGTCGAAAGACCGGGCGCGCTTACCTTTTGATAGATTGATGAAGTTCATAATTTTTCCACACCGGAATGGAAGAGTGTGTGCGAGAAACCTACCAGAGGTGTCTCGCACCATTAAAATCAATCAATTTCAGAACTTTTTAAAGTTCTGAAATTGACGCTGGATCATGTCAAATATGTTTGACATGATCCAGCGCCCGGTCTTTCGACCGGGCGCTCTTGTTTTTCTATCAGCTATTGTCACAG
>CAZFJB010000035.1:0-9261 GCA_964519775.1 uncultured Oscillibacter sp. | reverse complement strand
CCTGAAGATCGTCCTCATGATCTTTGGCGCCTTCACGATCCTGAACCTTCTGCGGGAGACCGGCGCCATCGACGATGTGAAGGCCACCATCTCCGGCATCAGCAATGACCGCCGGGTGCAGCTGATCATCATCGGCATGATGCTCCCCATCTTCCTGGAGGGTGCCGCCGGCGCCGGCGCGCCTGCCGCCATCGCCGCTCCCTTCTTAGTGGCTCTGGGCTTTGACCCGGTCACCGCCATCGCCATGGCCTTGCTGGGCGATGCCACCCCCTGCTCCTGGGGCGGCGCGGGCCTGACCACCATCAACGGCGGCGCGGCCCTGGTGGACGCCGGCGTTTCCACCGTGGCCCTCAATGCCGCCATGGTCGGCCGCTTCCATATGTTCGGCGTGCTGGTGATCCCCTTCATCATGGTGGCGATGACCTTCGGCAGAAAGGGCTTCAAGGGCATCGTCCCCTATCTGACCTTCTCCGGTGTCACCACCTGCCTGACCATGTTCTGCCTCTCCAACTTCGTGGGTGCTGAGATCACCTCCATGGGCACCGGCATCATCTCCATCCTTCTCTCCGTTGCGTATGTGAAGATCGTCGGCATCAAGACCCCTGAGGAATTCCGCAACAAGAACACCGAGACCAAGCGGAAATACAGCGCCTTCCGCGCCATGTCCCCCTACATCTATATGCTGGTCCTCCTCCCTGTCATCCGGTACGGTTTCCCCGCCGTGGTGGAAAATGGCTTTGCCGTTATGTGCACCTTCGGCTACATTGTGTGGGTGGATCTGGTCATCCTCCTCTGCGGCATCCTGGGCGCCATCACCCTGGGTGTCAGCTTCAAGCGCTATGTGGATGTGGCCAAGCGGACCGTCAGCGGCGTGATCCCGGTGCTGATCACCATGGGCAGTCTGTTGATCGTGGCTTACATCATGCAGTCTGAAAGCACCGGCATGATGAATCTGCTGGCCGCTGATATCGCGGCCTTCGTCGGTCCCTTCTATCCCGCGGCGGCAGTCCTCATCGGCTCCAGCGGCTCCTTCGTCACCGGCACCGGCCTTGGCTCCAACATCATGTTTGCCAATATGCATATGCAGGCCGCCCTGGATCTGGGCATGAACCCCATCACCGTGTTTGCCGGTCAGAACGCCGGCGCCTCTCTGGGCAACCTCATCTGCCCCAACAACACCGTAGCCGCCTGCGCCACCGTGGACGAGATGGGCAACGAGAGCGCCGTTATGAAGAAGACGCTGACGGCCTTCGTCATCATCCTGGTCCTCTATATGGTCCTGGCTATGCTCTATACCTGCGTACTGTTCCCCAACTACGGTATGTAAATCCGGATACCCGCCCCGCCAGCGCGTGCGCCCCTGTCTTTGCATGGGGGTGCCGCTTTGGCGGCGGCTGTTTCATCATTTTTAATCAACCGAAAGGAAGGATATATCATGACAAAGAAGAGAATCGTTGGTGTGATCGGACTGGGCCACGTTGGCGCTCATGTGGCGTACGCGCTGGCAATCCAGGGCATTGCCGATGAGCTGATCCTGGTGGATCAGAATGAACAGAAGGTGGCCAGCGAGGTCCAGGATCTGCGGGATGCCGTGGCGTATATGCCCCACCGTGTAAGCGTCCGGGCCGGTGATTTCGCGGACCTGGGCGATTGTGACGTGATCGTCAACAGCGTGGGCAAGATCGATCTCCTTCGGGGCACCCATGACCGCCTGACGGAAATGGACTTCACCATCCCTGCCGTCCGGGGCTATGCTGATAAAATCAAAGCCAGCGGCTTTGACGGTGTTCTCATCAATATCACCAACCCCTGCGACATCGTTACCCGGGAGCTGGCCATGCGCCTGGGTCTGCCCCGGGGCCGGGTCTTCGGCACCGGCACGGGCCTGGACACCTCCCGCCTTCTCAGCGCCCTGGCCCGCCAGACCGGCGTGGACCACAAGTCCATCACCTGCTACATGATGGGTGAGCACGGCAACCAGCAGTTCGCCCCCTGGTCCTGTGTCAGCTTCCGGGGTATGCCCCTGGACGAGTGGGCCAAGACTGACGAGCGCTTCCGCTTTGACCGGGAGGCTCTGCAGAAAGAGTCCATCGGCGGCGGCTGGGTCACTTTCGCCGGCAAGTTCTGCACCGAATACGGCATTGCCACCACCGCTGCCCGGATGGTCCACATCGTTCTCCACGATGAGAAGGCCGTCATGCCTGCCAGCGCCGAGCTTTGCGGCGAATACGGCGAAGAGGGCCTCTTTGCCGGCGTGCCCTGCGTCATCGGTGCCGCCGGTGTGGAGCAGGTGGTGGAGATCCCCCTGACGGAAGAGGAGAAAGCCACTTTCCACGCCTGCTGCGAGGGCATCCGCCACAACATGGAACATCTGAAAGAGATCTAAAATGATTTAGGAGGATCCGTTATGAATATCAGTATCACCAAAACCACCACGCCTGCCGCTCTGGTGCCGTCCAGCAAGCTGGGCTTCGGCATCCACTATACCGACCATATGTTCATCATGGACTATAACGACGAAAAGGGCTGGTATGACCCCCGCATCGTCCCCTTCCAGAACATCTCCCTGTCTCCCGCCTCCTGCGTGTTCCACTACGGTGCCGAGGTCTTTGAGGGTCTAAAGGCCTATCGCCGCGCGGACGGCGCTGTGCAGCTCTTCCGCCCCTGGGACAACATGGAGCGAATGAAGAACTCCTGCGTCCGCATGGGTCTGCCGGTGGTCCCCCCTGCCGACGCGGTGGAGGCGGTGAAAGCTCTGGTGAAGCTGGACGAACGCTTCATCCCCTCTGAGCCGGGCACGTCCCTTTACATCCGTCCCTTTGTCATGGGCACCGACCCCAAGCTGGGGCTCCACGGCGTGCATGAGGCCATTTTCGTGGTGATCCTCTCCCCTGTGGGCAGCTATTTTGAAAACGGCATGGAGCCTGTGAAGATCATCGTGGAGACCGAGGACGTCCGGGCTGTCCGCGGCGGCACCGGCGAGGCCAAGTGCGGCGGCAACTACGGCGCCTCCAACCGGGCCGGCGAGCGGGCCTTTGCCAAGGGCTATTCTCAGGTCCTGTGGCTGGACGCCATGGAGCACAAGTATGTGGAAGAGGGCGGCGGCATGAACGTCATGTTCAAGATCGGCGGCAAGGTGGTCACCCCGCCCCTGACCGGCTCCATCCTCCCCGGCATCACCCGCCGCTCCATCCTCCAGCTTCTGAATGACTGGGGCACCCCCGCCGAGGAGCGGATGATCAGCGTGGACGAGCTGTTCGAGGCCGCTGCCAATGGCACCCTGGAAGAGGCGCTGTGCGTGGGCACCGCCGCCGTCATCTGCCCCATCGGCGAGCTGACCTACGGCGACAAGTCCTACACCATCAACAACTTCCAGACCGGCCCTCTGGCCCAGAAGCTCTACGATCAGCTCACCGGCATCCAGTGGGGCACCGAAGAAGATCCCCACGGCTGGACCTGCATCCTTTAACCAGCTCCGGCGTATCCATAAGCGCCTTGCTGATACAGCACCCTACCGAAAACACCTCCCGACCAGATCAGATCCGGCCGGGAGGTGTTTTCATTATCTGCTATTTCAATAAAATATCCGTTTTTATGCCTTATTTAAATAATGTGTTTTCACCGCTCCGACAGCAGCATCCGGTCGTTGTCCAGCGCGTGGCCGGTGCCGGCCCGGAACCGTTCCACCAGGTCCTCTACCGTCATCTCCGCCCGCTCCGGGCCGGAGATGTCCAGCACGATGTTGCCATCCGCCATCATCAGCGTCCGGCTGCCCAGGGAGAGGGCCTGGGTCATGTTGTGGGTCACCATCAGACAGGTGATCTGGTGCTGGGCCACCACCCGCCGTGTCAGCTCCAGCACCTTTTCGGCGGTGCCAGGGTCCAGGGCGGCGGTATGCTCGTCCAAAAGCAGCAGCTGGGGCGGCACCATGGTGGCCATCAGCAGCGTCAGCGCCTGGCGCTGGCCGCCGGAGAGCAGCCCCACCGGCTGCTCCATCCGCTCTTCCAGCCCCATGTCCAAAAGCCGCAGCTCCTCCCGGAAGAACGCCCGGTCCTTTTTGCTGATCCGCTGGAAGGGATTGCCGTGAGAAGCCCGCAGATAAGCCAATGCCAGGTTCTCCTCAATGGTCATGTTGGGCGCCGTGCCCCGGAGGGGGTCCTGGAACAGCCGACCAATGTCACGGCTGCGGCGGTGCTCCGGCTGGAAGGTGATGTCCTCACCCCCCAGGCAAATGCTGCCCTCATCCACATAAAAGCTGCCGCCGATGGCGTTGAACAGAGTGGACTTCCCCGCGCCGTTGGAGCCAACGATGGTGGCGAACTCCCCCTGCTCCAGCCGCAGATCCAGCCCGGTCAGCGCCCGCTTTTCGTTGACGGTGCCGGGATTGAAGGTCTTGGAAATGTGTCTCAGTTCCAGCATATCAGTGTTCTCTCCTTCCCGCCGCCAGCTTCCGCTTCTGGAATGCCGCCCACTTTTGGATGCTGGGCATGGCGATGGCCAGCCCCACCACGGCGGCGGTCAGCAGCTTCAGGCACTCCACCGGCACGATCTTGGTATAAAACACCGCCGCGTACAAAAAGCGGTAGATCACAGAGCCCACGATGACCGCGCCGATGCCCCGGAGCATGGACCGGCGGCCCAGCACCGTCTCACCAATGATCAAACAGGCCAGGCCGATGACCACGATGCCGGTGCCGGCGTTGATGTCCACCGTTTTCTGATACTGACCCACCATGGCGCCGGAGAGAGCCGTCAGCGCGTTGGAGACGCACAATCCCACGGTGATGGTGAAGGCCGGGTTCAGGGAAGAGGCCCGGACCATGTCCGGGTTATCGCCGGTGGCCCGGATGGAAAGGCCGATGCGGGTCTTTAAAAAGGCCAGCAGCAGCGCCCCCATGGCGAGGGTCACCACAGCGGAGAGCAAACACTCATACCACGCGCCGCCGATGCCGGTGTCCCGCAGTAGGGTGAATACCGTGTCGCTGCCCAGCAGGCTCTGATTCGCCTTCCAGCCCATGGCCATCAGATTCACGGTATAAAGCCCGGTGTTGGTGACGATACCCGCCAGAATGGAGGGCACCCCCAGATGGGTCTGCAAAAAGGCGGTAACAAAGCCGGCGCAGCTCCCCGCCAGCATGGCGGCGGGCAGGGCCAGGATGGGGTGTCCCGCCGCCGTCACCGCCACGGACACCGCCGCGCCCAGCACGAAGCAGCCGTCTGTGGTCATGTCGGCGATATTCAGGACACGAAAGCTCAAAAACAGGGCCATGGACACCAGGGCGTATAAAAATCCCAGCTCCAGGGCGGTCTGTGCGATCATCAGCACGGAAATTCTCCTTTCATCCGCCGCCCCCGGCAGGGCCGGAGGCACGGTCACGCTCATTTTTTGCGGAAGCTCACTCCGCCGTGGTGGTCACTTCCACCACCTGACCCATGCCGGTAAACACACTGTAGTCCAGCCCCAGCACAGCGGCCGTCTCGGTGTTGACGGTGAGGAAGCCGCCCTCCATCAGGTAGAAGTCCTCCATGCTGTCCATGCCCTTTGTCATGGCGTTGTAGGCAAGGCTGGCGGTCTCCTGGCCCAGCTCGGTGTAGTTCACGCCGCAGGTGGCGTAAGCGCCGCTGCGGACGAAGGAGTCCGCCCCGGTGTAGTGGGGGATGCCCGCCTTGGCCAGTTCCTCATAAATGGCCAGCTCCGCCGCCATGATCACGTTGTCAGTGGGGGTGAATACGGCGTCCACCCCGGCGGCGACGAGCGCCGTGGCGGCGGTGACCACCTCGGCATTGTTGCTGGCGGTCTGTTCCACATATTCAATGCCCTTGCCGTCCAGATAGACCTTGGCCTCCTCAATGGGCCGCGCGGAGTTGGCCTCAGACAGGGAGTAGAGCAGTCCCACCCTGGAAACACCGGGGTCCTGGGCGAGCATCATGTCCAGGATGAAGGCGGTGTTCAGCGCGTCGCTGGTGCCGGTAACATAGTCGATGCCGGTAAGGCCCGCCGCCTCCGGGTCGGAGATGGCCGCAAACACCACCGGTGTCTTGCTGTCCTCCGCGGAGAGGGCCGCCACCTGGGCCGCCGTGGTGGCGATGGGAATGATGACATCCACTTTGTCGGCAATGGCCTGGTCGGAGAGCTGCTTGAGGATCGTCTGATCCCCCTGGCCGGAGGTGATCTCATATTCAATGGTCACGCCGTTGTCAGCAGCCAGCTTTTCTAACTGCGCCCCCACGGCGTTGGCGATCTCGTCTAAAGAGGCATGGTCCAACTGCTTGATGACGGCCACTTTATAAACGCCGCTGTCAGAGGGAGCCTCTGTCTGCTGGGTGCCGCTTTGTCCGCCGCAGGCGGCCAGGGTCAGTGTCATGGCACAGGCAATGGCAAGGGTGAGGAGTTTTTTCATCGTATTTTTCATGTTGGGTTCCTCCAAATGATAAGATTTTGGGTGGCAGATGACCGCCTGAGTGTGCCGCGCTCAGGGGGAGAGGAAAGCCGCTTGGGTAACAAAAAACAGCCTTCATCCCAAACATGGGACAAAAGCTGGTGCTTCTGCGATACCACCCAAATTGACGTTTTCACGTCCGCTCGCTTACGCGTACCATCATACGCGCCCCGATGGATAACGGGTGGGAACCCCGTCGGTCCCTACTTGGCTCACGCCGTTGGGTCCGCCCTCCGAAGGCCATTCGCCAGCCGCTCCCCGCCTCGTTTCCACCATCCGAGGCTCTCTGAAGGGTCGTCCGCGCTGGGTACTTTTCTTCGTCACAGGTTTGTCTTGTTGCCTTGTTGTGGGTATTATATGCGTCCCCGGCGCAAAAGTCAACCCCCCACGCGAATTTTTCCGTCTCTGTTCTCCACCGTTCACGGTGATCCCCCTTCTATCTAAAAAACTTCAGCCCCCATTCGCTCCAACGGCGAATGGGGGCTACTTCTGATGCTGTTTTTCCAATATGGTTACCTCTGCTTCCATCTATATTGCCGTCTGGCCGGAACGCTGACTGCCAATCCCTAAAGTGCCGGTGCGCACAGATCTCATTCTCACGCTGTTCATTTAATGATGGCACTTCGTATTTGACGGTTCGGAACCGCCGCCGGCGAATAGAGAGGTGGGACATCTCCCGATCTTTCGGGAAACTCCGCTCCCTTTCTGTGTCTATAATATACAATACCACAGCCAAATTTGTCAACCGCTTTTATGCAATTTCGACATTTTCAACAAACACAAATCGTTTCACTTCGTCAAGCGGCACAAAGGCTCAGCCGCTCAGTGCCGTCAGAAAAACCGGCAGACGGAAGGCCGGTCCCGTCTGGAACGCCTCCAGCAGCGCTTCCAGGTTGTCCTCGTCATGCTCGATCTCCCGGCTGAACAACCGCAGCGCCTCCGGCAGGCCGCAGTCCTCCGCCAGCCACGCCGTCATCAAAACCGCGAACACGCACAGCTCCGCCCGTGCCAGCAGCGCCCCATCGTTCACGGCCTTCAGAATGTGCCGGAAGGCGAAATACATCGCCGCGCGCTCCGCGCCCGCCTCCAGAACAATGGCACCCTGAGGGCGCGTCGCCCGCTCCAGCAGGGCACGCCAGTCCGGCTCTAAAATCTCCAGGTCCAGCAGCAAATCCCGGCCTGCCGCCAGCGCCGCCGTGTCAGCGGCAGGCAGGGACACCTCCTCAACAGCAGGCGCGGCGCAGAAGCGGTACAGTTCCTCCATTTCATCCTGATCCAGCAGGCGCTGGGCTGCCTCCGCCGTCAGCAAAAAGTCCCGCAGGCGGGTCCGCAGCGGGCGGCTCCGGTCCCCCAGCAGCGCCAGCAGATGATCCCGTAGCGGTACCAGCCAGTCAAGCCACTCGTCTCCTTCTTCCGCCGTGGCATCGTCCTCCCGCTCCAAAAACGTCAGGGGCACGCCGCTGCCCAGCAGCAGCTCGTTGGCCTTGGGACAAGCGGCGGACAGCGTGATCTCCCGGAAGGGGCCGTACTCCTCCGTAAACCGGGGATGCTCCCGGCAGGTGACGGAAGTGGCCGCCTCCCCCAGGGCACAGTGGATCTCGCAGAGATCATCCCCGTTCAGAAAGGGGCAGCGACCGCCCCGGAGCGGGAAGCACACATCCCCTTCCTCATCCGTTCGCATGGCCGCCCGAAGCCGCTGGCCCAGCGAACCGGGAACGTCCTGATACCGCTGGACGGTCTCCTCGTCCAGCACCACCTCCCAGCCGACGCAGCAGCTATGGGGACACGCCCCCGCCAGGCAGGAAAACTGGTCAAAATAGTCCGGGACCCGCACGATCATGGAAAGCGCCTCCTGAAAATATGGTCTGCCGCCAAGCGGCTGTGTTTCAAGAGGATTATAAGCGATGTGCCGACGGAAAACAAGGGCCGCATAGCGGCGGGAAAAAGAGACATCCTAATTGGCAGGACACGGAGGGCCCGCCCTCCGCCGTCTGAACATCTGCCCGCGGCAACGCCGGACCGGGCAGCGACAGGAGGTACGCGTATGAACGCCAGCGTCAATGAAAACTGCATCGGCTGCGGAGCCTGCGCCGGGATGTGCCCCGGAGTATTTTCCATGGGGGACGACGGCCTGGCCCACGGCGGCGAGATCCCGGAGAAGCTGCGGGATGAGGCGGAGGCCGCCCGGGACGCCTGCCCGGTCAGCGCCATCGTCATTGGGAACTGACGCCCGGGAAAAGCGCCCGGATCTCCGCCATCTGTCGGAGATCCAGGCGCTTTTTCATGTGTTGTCCCGGCTGATGGGCTCCCGGATCAGCAGCCGCTTGAGCGCCTTGCCGTCAAAGGGGATGAGGGGATAGAGATAGCCCCGTCCGGCGATGGGCTTTGTGGTAGCCAGAAGAACAAAAATGCCGATGGTGCCGAGGCAAAAACCCCACACGTCAAAGGCCGCCGTTACTAACAGCAGCGCCACCCGCAGCAGCTTGAAGGCGTAGCCCAGCTCGTAGCTGGGCTGGGCGAACCCCGCCACGGACACGAAGGCCATATACACCAGCACCTCCGGCCCCAGCCACCCGGCCTGGACGGCGAAATCCCCCAGCACCAGAGCCCCCAGCATGGAAAAGGAGGTGGCGAGACTGTCCGGCGTATTCAGGGACGCCAGCTTCAGCACGTCGATCAGAAATTCTACCACCAAAAGCTGGCTCAAAAGACTCAGGGACACCGGCTCCGGCGAGGAAAGGAAGTTTAGCCAGTCCGGCAGCCGTCCCGGCTCACTGACCATGAGGTACCACGCCGGGGTGATGAAGAGGGAGAGCAGAAA
>CAZFJB010000034.1:0-9327 GCA_964519775.1 uncultured Oscillibacter sp. | reverse complement strand
TGGTCCGAGTGGCGGGAGTCGAACCCACGGCCTCATGGACCCGAACCATGCGCGCTACCAACTGCGCTACACCCGGATAGCTTATCCAGTATATAGGATTTGCCGGGAAATGTCAAGGTCATATTGCGGGAATTCAGCGCATAGGTTGAGATGGAAACCGAAAAAAGGGGGCGGAAGGATGCCGGCAGGACGGATGGGACGGCGGCTCAGCGCTGTGGCGGGAAAACGGCGGACACGCTGGGGAACGAAGCGGAGCCGGAGCGGAAGGGAGCGGGAGACCACGGCGTCACAGCTCCGATTCCTCCGACTGATGGTCTGCGGCAGCGCGTTTGTGCTGCTGGTGGCGGTGAAGCTGCTGCTGCCGGGGAAAATGGCGGAGGTCAGCCAAACGCTCTCGGAGGCGATCGAGCGCAGCATGGACGTCAGGGCGGTGTTCTCCGCCGTGGGCGGCCTGTTCGACCGGGAGGGCGGCTCTGCCGGGGAGATGATGGACGAGGTCTACCAGGCGGTCTTTCACCCGGAGACGGCGGCGGAGCGGACAGCGGCACTGCCGGAGGGCGGCTCGGCGGCGTTGACAGAGCTGCGGCGGCAGAGCGGAACGCTTCCCCTGCCGGAGGGCACGGAGGCGGCCGGGGAGGAACCGGCGGCGGAGCTGGTCCTTTACGCGGAGGAGGATCTGCCGGAAAGTGTCAGTATGAAGCAGGAGATCCTGGGCTTTGACCACCAGACACCGTTGGCGGGCACCCTCTCTTCCGGCTTTGGATACCGGCTGCATCCGTCGGAAGGGGAGGAGCGCTTTCATTACGGTGTGGATCTGGCGGCGGACAGCGGCACGGCCATCGGCTGCTTTGCCGACGGCACGGTGACGGCGGTGGGGGAGAGCAGCAGCTACGGAAAATACTGCACAGTGGTCCATGAGAACGGGTGCACCACTCTGTACGCCCATTGCAGCCGGATCTCTGTTGCCTCCGGCACCACCGTGAAGGCGGGAGAGAAACTGGGCGAGGTGGGGCAGACCGGCATGGCCACCGGCCCCCATCTTCACTTTGAGATCCAGAAGAATGGGGTGTATCTGGATCCGGTCTACTATGTGGAGACCGCCTGAGGTGTCCGCCTCCGGCGGTTTTTTTCTGCTGGCGGTCTGGTTTGGCCTCTGCTGCGGATGGGACACGGCGCTGACGGTGCTGGCTGCGGCGGCCATCCATGAGGCGGGGCACCTGCTGGCGCTGAAGGTCTGCGGCGGCCGGCTGCTGCGGCTGCGGATCGGCGTGCTGGGGGCGGTGATGGAGGTGGCCGGCTCCATGGGCTATGGCCGGGAGCTGCTGACCGTTCTGGCGGGGCCGGGGGCAAATCTCGCGGCGGCCATCGTGCTGGGGGCGCTGGGGTTTACGGAGGCGGCGGGAGCTAACGCCGTTCTGTGCGCATTCAATCTGCTGCCCATCCCGCCGCTGGACGGCGGCCGGAGCGTCTGGCTGCTTTTGAGCTGGGCGGCGGGGCCCGGGGCGGCGGAATGGGGCATCCGCTATGTGGGCTTTTCAGTGGCGGCGGCGGTTTGCTGCGGCGCGGTATGGCTGATGGGGCAGACCGGCGGCAGTTTGTGGCTCCTGCCCGCGGCGGCGGGTGTGCTGACAGCGGGTCTGCGCTGCCTGACGGGCCGGGGCGGAGTTTGAACATCCAAACGCTTTCTGAATGATTCTCCTTGTATTTTAGCGAGTCTTTAACTATAATAAAGAGGTGTAATTATAGAGAGAAAGCGTGAGGATATTTCATGCGAGCTGACGGAACGAGAGTACGGGACCTGACGGCCATTATGCAGGCCCTTCCCTATGTGATGCCCAGACGGTTTGACGCCCAGAACTGGGCCAGCGAGTACCTTGACGAGAATGCCATGCGGGATTATATCCGCCAGAAGCGGCGGGAGGGACACAGCGTGACCCACATGAGTCTGCTGGTATCCGCCTATTACCGGGCGGTTTTGCGCAATCCCAAGCTGAATTATTTTGTGATGAACAGCCGCATTTACAAGCGGAATCACTTCTGCTTCAGCTTTGTGATCCTGAAGACCCGGGAGGACGGCACACCGGACGAGACCTGCATCAAGGTCTATCTCCATCCGGAGGACAATGTGTTCACCGTGACGGAGAAGATCAAGGCGGCCATTGAGAAGAATCTGAATGCCAAGCACAATAACGACACGGACAAATTCGTCCGGTTCGTCTTTGGCGTGCCGGGGCTGGCCCGGGCGGTGTTCACCCTGGCGCTGTTTCTGGACCGGCACGATCTGCTGCCCCGGTCCATCATTGAGCTGAGCCCCTTCCACACCAGTTTGTTCGTGACGAATCTGGCCTCTATCAACACGCCCTACATTTTCCACCACTGCTATGAGTTCGGCACCACCAGCGTGTTCGTCTGCATGGGGCGGCCTGTGGCGGACCCGGCGGCGGGAGAGGGGGAGCGGAAAAAGCGGATGCCCCTCAGCGTGGTGATGGATGAGCGGATCGCCACGGGCATTGAATATTCCCGCTTTTTCGCGGATCTCTTCCGCAATCTGAAAGATCCCACCGTGCTGGAGCGGCCCTTTGGCGACGTGCTGAAGGGAAACCGTGCCTGAGCGTGAGGAGGGATCGGTTTTGAACGAAAGAACGATAGGTGCCCTGACGCGGCGCTGGTGCCTTTACAGCTGGACCCTGGTAAAATGGAGCGTGGACGCCGCCGTGATCGGCGTGGTCTGCGGCGTGATCGGAACGCTGTTCCATTTCGGTGTCCATGAGGTGACCAATTTCCGGGGGGCGCACCCCTGGGTGTTGTATCTGCTGCCGCTGGCGGGCCTTTTGGTCGTGGGCGTTTACAAGCTGACGGGGACTGCCGGTCTGGGCACCGATGACATCATTGAGGCGGTGCATCAGGGCAAGCGGCTGCCGATCCTGCTGCTGCCGGCAATTTTCATCGGCACGGTGTTGACCCACCTGTGCGGCGGCAGCGCCGGCCGGGAGGGAGCGGCGCTGCAGATGGGCGGCTCCGTGGGCCAGTTTCTGGGCCGGTGCTTCCGCCTGGATGACAAGGACCTGCGGATCGCCACCCTGGCGGGCATGGCGGCCTTTTTCTCCGCCCTGTTCGGAACGCCTGCGGCGGCCACGGTGTTTGCCCTGATGGTCATCAGCATCGGCGTGATCTACCACGCGGCGCTGTATCCCAGTTTTCTGGCGGCGCTGGTGGCCTACGGCGTGTCGGTCCGCTTGGGGGTGGATCCCACCCGGTTCACGGTGCGCGTTCCGGCGCAGTCGGCGGGGATGTTCTTTCGGGTGGCGGCGTTGGGCATTTTGTGCGCGTTGGTGTCCATCCTTTTCTGCAAGGTGATGCACCAGGCGGGACATTGGATGCGGAAGATCCGTGATCCCTGGCTGCGGGTCATCATCGGCGGCGGGATCATCATTGGGTTGACGCTGCTTTTCGGCACAGATTATAACGGCGCGGGCATGGAGATCGTCACGGCTGCCGTGGAAGAGGGAACGGTGGCGGTGCCCTGGGCCTTTTTGCTGAAATTGCTATTTACCGCCGTGACGCTGGCGGCGGGCTTCAAGGGCGGCGAGGTGGTGCCCTCCTTTTTCGTGGGGGCCACCTTTGGCTGCGCGGCGGCGCCGCTGCTGGGGCTTCCCGCCGGATTCGGTGGCGCCGTGGGTCTGGTGGCGGTATTCTGCGGCGTGACCAACTGCCCCCTGGCCTCCACACTGCTGGCGGTGGAGCTGTTTGGCGCCGAGGGACTGCTGTATTTCGCCCTGGCCTGCTGCCTGAGCTATCTGCTTTCGGGGTATCAGGGGCTGTACTCCAGCCAGACCATCGTATACTCCAAGCTGAAGGCACAGTACATCAATGTCCATACCAACGCCCACCACGCCGGGGAATTTCCGGCGGAGGAAGCGGAAGTGAAATAAGATAGGGCCTCCCGTGGCATACTCTTTGAAAAGAGGGCCATGGGAGGTCATTTTATGGAACTTTTGAAAGATGTGGGGCTGGTGAGCCTGACGACGGTGGTGTCCATCGTAGTGCTGTTTCTGCTGACCAAGTGGATGGGGGCGCGACAGGTGTCCCAGATGACCATGTTCGACTATGTGGAGGGCATCACCATCGGCTCTGTGGCAGCGGAACTGGCCACGGATCTGGAAACGCCTCTGCGGTCCCTGACAGCGCTGGTGCTGTACGGTCTGGCGGCGGTGGGCATCTCCCTTTGGACCGGCCATTCCCTGAAGGCACGGCGATATCTGACAGGAAAGCCCCTGATCCTGATGGAAAACGGCACGATCTACCGGGAAAACCTGAAAAAAGCCAAGCTGGATCTCAGCGAATTTCTGACTTATTGCCGCATTGCCGGGTGGTTTGACCTCAGCCAGATCCAGACGGCCCTTTTGGAGCATAACGGCACGGTCAGCTTTCTGCCCAAAGAGACGGCCCGGCCCGCCACCCCGGCGGATCTGGGGAAGACGCCCCAAAAGACGGTGGTCCAGACGCCCTTTGTCATGGATGGGCGGGTCCTGGCCGGAAATCTCCGGCAGGCGGGGAAGGAGGCGTCATGGCTCCGGAAGACCCTGGCCCGGCAGGGGTATGGGGACGCGGGAGAGGTGCTGCTGGCGCTGTGGGACGGCGGCGAGAAGCTGACGGTGTTCCCCATGGAGCCGGAGGTGCCCGCCGATCAGGTGGAGCGGCTGTAGGGCAAATGTGCCCCGGCGGCATAGGATGGAGCGGTGATGCTATGAATGGCTGCGGCTGCGATCCCCTGGCCCTGACCACGGCGGTAAACACCCTGGCGGCGGCGCTGGCGCGAAATCTGAATAACGAGGAGCTGGCGCTGTGGTCGGCGGTGCTGACCCAGATGGGAGACACACTGGCCACCATCGCCGTGCAGCGGCAGCTTTGCCAAAGAAAACCGGAACAGGCATAGCTGCCTGTTCCGGTTTTTGCTTATTGCAATCTATGGCAAGGGGAAATACTGTACAGAAAAACACGGCTTTACAGCCCCAGCAGGCGGCGGGCCACCGTTACATTGACCGCCTCGGTCTGCCGCAGAGAGGCCACCGCGGCGGCCTGGGCCTCGGGAGAGACCGGGGCGGAGACCATACGGTCGATCATGGCTTTCAGATGCTCCGCTGTCAGGTCTTCCAGGGGTTGGAAGTTCTCCTGCCCAATGTAGCGCAGGAAGGCGGAGACCTTGGGATCGTAGACCACGCCGGCGAGAGGGATGCCCTGGCCCGCCGCGAAGATCAGGGCGTGAAGCCGCATGGACACCACTGCCCGCATCCGGGAGAGGGCGCCGATGATGGTGCCGGCGTCGCCGGCATCGTCCAGAAAGTAGTGGGGGATGTTCAGCCCCGCGGCGGCCATACGGCCGGCGGCAGGGTCCAGATGCTTTTCCACGGCGGCGAACACCGGGATCAGACCGTAGGTCTCATAGGCGTATGCCGCCGCCTGGGCGAAGAGGGGGGCCTTGGCGTCAAATCCCTTCCAGTTCCGCAGGGCAAAGCAGAGATACTGGCCATGGGGCGGGATGCCCGCCCGCAGCAGGATACTGTCCACCTGGTCCTCGCCGGCGGCGGGCAGGGTCAGGGCCGGGTCCGCCGTCAGCAGGATCTCCGGCCGTGTGACGCCCATGGACTGCAGCTCTTTCAAAGAGTCTGGCTCCCGGAGGGTAATGACATCCACACTGGCGTTGAGGACCTTGGCGGCCAGGCGGCGCTGATCCTCCCGGAGGACCGGGCCGATGCCACAGCCGTACATCTGCACCTTGCAGCCCGCCTTGTGGGCCGCCTGGATGTTGTGAAGATAGAACCACAGGGAGCGGCGGGAGGTAACGTCCTGAATAAGGCTGCCGCCGCCGTTGATATAGAGCTTTGCCCGCTTCATGGCTGCCGTCCAGGTAAGAACGTCCATCCGTCCCACAGTCCGGACCCGATAGGTCAGTCGGGTGGCTTTGGGGTCCTTGGTCAGCACGGTGATGGGCATATCCGGGTCAATGGAGCGCATTTCCCGCAGGATCGCCTCCAGAATGGCATCGTCGCCGGCGTTGCCCCGGCCGTAAGCGCCGCAGATCACCACGCCGTCCCGCTGGGTCTTGGGGCGGGCATGGCGGCGGAGGATCTCCCTGTAAATGTGGAGCTGGGTGTCCACCGTGCGCTGGATGGAGAACTGGGAAGAGGCTTTTTGATAGAGCTTTTCGCCCATGTCCCGACGGAGGGCATCGTCATTGCCCAGGGCGGAGAGGTGGCGGCCCAATGCCTCGTGATCGCCGGGTGTAAAGAGATATCCGTTTACATCTGTATCGATGAGATAGGGGATGCCGCCCACAGCGGTGGCCACGGTGGCCAGATGGAACCGAGCACCCTCTGTCAGCGCGTAGGGGAAGGTCTCAGACAGGGAGGTCAGGGCGTTGATGTCCAGGGCGGAGTAGAAACGGTCCATGCCGCCGCTGATCCACCCGGCAAAGGTGACCTGGCGCTCCACCCCCAGCTCCCGGGCAAGTTCCCCCAGCTTTTGGCGCTCCTCGCCGTCTCCGGCGATGACCAGCCGCAGGCGGGGGCAGGTCTGATAAGCGGCGGCAAAGCCCCGGATCAGGGTGGACATATCCTTGACGGGATTCAGCCGGGCGGCGATGCCCACCACCACGCTCGTCTCGTCCACGTCCGCCCCCAGGCCCCGGAGATACTCCAGCCGGTCCCCCTGAGGCGGCGGGGGCGTGAAATCGATGCCGTTATAGATGGCGTAGAACTTATCGGGGGGGAAGCCCCGGTCAATGAGCAGATCCACCATAGCGTCCGACACGCCGACGCGGTAGTCCAGACGCCGCAGGGCCCAGGCGTTGATGGCGCCGAAGGTCAGATGGGCAAAGGGACGGCCCATGTAGTCCAGCTTATAGTCACTGTGGACAGTGGACACCACCGGCAGGCCGGTGGACCGGCGCAGCAGCGCGCCGATCATGTTGGCCCGGCTGCCGTGGCAGTGGATCAGTTGAAATCCGCCTTCTTTGATATAGGCGGTCAGCTCCCGCCGCAGGTAGGGGATGTTGTTGCCGCCGCAGATCATGGTGGGGATGCCCAGGGAGCGGGCCTCCTCGGCAAAGGGACCGTCCCGGAAGCAGACGAGCTGGGCGGTGATGGTTTGATTCAGATTTTGCAGCAGACTCAGCACATGGGTCTTGGCGCCGCCGGAGTCGCCGCCGCTGATAAGGTGGATGACCTTCATAATCGGATCACGCTTTCTTTATAATCAGATCGTGTTTTCAAAAAAGTCCTTGTGAAACAGCAAAAAATATTATACAATAGTCTGCGAGAAATGTCTACTGAGGAAAAAGCAGGCGCATCCCTGCTGTGGAGGAACCTATGGAACAGAAAGCAAAACGCATCGGAAAGCTGAATATCATCGACCTGCTGGCGATCCTGCTGATCGTGGCGGTACTGGCCCTGGCGGCCTGGAAATTCGTGGGGAAAAAGGGTGACAGCGTCACCTATGAGCGGCCCCAGACCAAGGTCACCTATCAGGTGAAGGTGGAGGGCGTGGCCCCGGAGCTGTATGAGAACTGTCAGGCCCACCTGCCCTCTCCGCTGATGGCCTCCGGCGCGTTGGTGGGCGGGCAGATCGAGTCTGTGGAGAAGCTGGATTACAGCGTTCTGGACGCCAATGGCAACTGGGTGAAGGACCCGGACCATGTGACACTGGTGTTTACCGTATCTACCACCACGCCCACGGCTGAGGTCATGACCACCAAGGTGGGAGATCAGGAGGTCCGCATCGGAAAGACGGACTATATCCTCAAGAGCGAGTATATCGAATTTTCCGGCGGCACCATCACCAATGTGATCTGGGGCGAATAAGTAAGTATAAGGTAAGTATAAGAGTAAAAAGCGGAGAACGGCCATTTGCCGTTCCCCGCTTTTTCGTGCTCCGGGTAAATTCTGAAAAATTGCGGACAATAGGGGGTGATTTCAGACATTGAGAGGAGCGGCACGGGAATGGACAGGGAAAAGGAAGAAAAAAGCACAGAAAAGGCCGGAGAGGGCCAGACGGCCCAGAATATCGTGGATTTTGGCTCCGCCATGACAAAAACGGCCCATGGCACGGTGTATACCCTGGCGGTCATCGGCCAGATCGAGGGCCACGCGGCGGCACCAGCCGGGACCAAGACCACCCAGTATGAGCATATCCTGCCGCTGCTCGCCAAGATCGAGGAGAGCCGGGAGGTGGATGGGGTGCTGTTCCTCCTGAACACCGTGGGCGGCGATGTGGAGGCCGGTCTCGCCATGGCGGAATTGATCGCCGGGATGCGCAAGCCCACGGCGGCCATCGTGCTGGGCGGGAGCCACTCCATCGGCGTGCCCCTGGCGGTGGCGGCGCAGCGGAGCTTTGCCGTGCCTTCCGCCGCCATGACCATCCACCCGGTGCGCGTCAGCGGAACGGTGATCGCCGCGCCCCAGACCTACAGCTATTTCCAGCGGTTACAGGAGCGGATCGTGGCGTTCGTGGCGGGACACAGCAACATCTCCCCGGAACGGTTTCAGGAGCTGATGCTGGCCAAGGACGATATGGCGGCGGACGTGGGCAGCGTGATCTACGGCGAGGAGGCGGTGCGCCTGGGCATCATCGACCAGTTGGGGGGCCTTGCCGAGGGGTTGGAGTATCTCTACCGCCGGATGGAGGAGCGGCGTGGCTGAGCCATGGGGGCGCTACGGGAAACCGGGCGGAAAAGGCCGAAAATTCAGGAGAAACAGGGCAGACCCCTTGACAAAAGGGGAAAAGACTTTTAAAATAGCGCTGTTAGACGCTTGGATGGGGAAAAAGCCCATAGATCCCGCCCGAAGAGAGCCGGCGGCTGGTGTGAGCCGGTGGGGGAGCATGGGAGGACTGGCCCCGGAGCGTTCCGCCTGAAGCGAGCGTAGGGCGGGCCGGATGGCACCGTTATCTGCCGCGCTGAGCGCCGGGAGACCGGCGGAAACAGGGTGGTACCGCGTTACTGACGCCCCTGGGCCGAAAGGCTCAGGGGCGATTTTGTTTCATTCAGATCAACAAGGAAGAAATTCAACATAAAGGAGTAAGCCATGAAGTACGATTTTACAGCCATTGAGAAAAAATGGCAGGATAAGTGGCTGGAGGAAAAGCCTTTCGCCGCCGTCACCGGCGCGGATAAGGAGAAGTTCTACGGCCTGATCGAGTTCCCCTATCCCTCTGCCCAGGGGCTCCATGTGGGCCACGCCCGTCCCTTCACCGCCATGGACATCATCTGCCGGAAAAAGCGGATGCAGGGCTATAACGTTCTCTTCCCCATGGGCTATGACGCCTTCGGCC